>NZ_BAAGYZ010000011.1:0-34585 GCF_054778995.1 Streptomonospora sediminis | reverse complement strand
GGCCGTGTCCTGTTTGCCGCCGGGGTTGACATCTCACGCCCGGCACTAACTTCCCGGCATTGGCGATGATCATGAAGGAATGACCGTCTCAGCTGTGATTTTTGCGCATTTCTGCAGGGGCGGTGCGGCTGTCGGTTGCTCGGCGCGGAGCCCGCCGACCGAACCGAGCACGCGGCGGCTCTGTCGGGGGCGGGTTTTACAGTGTCCGTTCCGTTGCCGGTCCGGAAGGCTGCCCATGTCCACTGATCTGTTCGGCGTGCGCGTGCTCGGTGTCGAGCCCGAGCGGCGCCTGCTGCGGCTGCGCGTATTCGTCGTCTACTACGAACCGGCCTGGGGGACGCACCTGTTGCCCGACGATCCGAGTTTCTTCTTCCGGGTGCTGTGGGAGGGCGCTGAAGAGCACGGCACCGGCGGTACCGCCAAGCCGCTGACCGACCTCGTGGACATCGGCGAGTTCCTCGACCAGGACTGGGTCGACACGCACACCCGCCGTTTCGTCGCACGGGTCGACCGTGTGGCCACCCGGAACCACCCTCTCGACGCCGAAGCCTGGAACCGCCTGGACACGTTCTATTACGAACGCGACGGGCGGTGGCAAGACGAACACCTGCTGGCGCAGGGCGATTACGAGGTCGAGGTGACCGACTCCCGCTGGCTGGAAGGGCTGTACTCCGGCGCCGCCTGGGGCACCACCGCCTGCAGCACCGCAGCCGCTCCCTCCGGGGGAGCGGATACCGACGCCCTTGAGACCGAGGACGGGTACCGGTTCGACGCCGCGGACGGAAGTGTTCATGCCGCCTTCGTCCTCGGATGGCTGCGCCAGGAGAAGGGCGACCTGGACGGTGCCGAGGAGGCCTATCAGCAGGCGGTCGACGGCGACCATCCGATACACAGGGCAAAAGCCCTGCTCTACCTCGGGCACCTGCACGCCGACCGCGGCGATTCGGTGGCGGCCGACCATGCCTATCGGATGTGCATCGCCGGGCATTCCCCTGGAGAGGCGGGCGCTTACCCGGTCCGGGCGGCTCTTGCCATGGGCACCATCGAGCGCCGCAGCGGCGACGAGGACGGGGCCGTCACCGCCTTCACGGACGCGGCGGACCTCGCGGAGTCAGGTGCTCACTTCGATCTGGTCCGCGAAGCCCGCCGGCTGGCCGGCATCGAAACCCCGGCCGAGGCGGCCCTCCGCATGCTGGCGGAATCCGGCCCGGACGCGGCGGAGCGGGTGCTCACTGCAGCGTGCGGTTCCGCGGCAGCCGCCCGGTTCGGCACGGCCCTGGCGCAGCGGGACGAGGTATCGGCCCGCGTCGCGCTCACCGCCATGACCGATCCGGCCGACCTCGAACGCGCCGCCGCGTTGCTCATCGATCTGGCCACCGTGCGGTCTCCGCGGGTCGGCGAGGCCGCCGACGAGGCCTTGCGGATGTGCCTGGCGACCGGGAAACCGGCCGAAGGATTGCACCGCCTTCTCACCGCGGGCCCCACCGGTTCCGTCACCGCCGCACGCCTGGCGCGCTGGGAGAAGGCAGGCCTCGAACTGTTCCGGCTCTTGGAGAAGGATGGCGGCTCCGCCGACCTCGCCCGGCTCGGTACCGCGGCCGAGCAGCGGATCCCGAGCGTTGCCGGGCGGGCGTTCAACCGGCTCGGCACCGACGCCCGGGACCGCGGCGATCCCGATGAGGCCGCCGCTTGGCTGCGGCGCGGAGCCGCCCTCACCGATCCTGACCCGGAAATCGCCGCAGTCCCCGCCTGCAACCTCGGCCTCCTCCACACCGCACAGGACGCCCCGGATGCCGCCTGCGCCGCGTTCGCGCAGGCCGAAGACGGACTCCGCAAGTTCCGCGAACGGGTGGCCGCCGCACGGCGCCAGGCCGAACTGCGGAACCGGCAAAGCGACTGGCAGACGGCGTCCGCCAACTGGATAAGGGCGGCCCGGCACCAAGCCGACGCCCTTGGAGACGGCGCTGCCGCCGAATGGACCATCTACCGGCTCGGCGACCGGCTCGCCGCCGCAGGCGAAGCACACGCGGCACAACAGGCGTACCGGTTGGCAGGCCGACACCCCGAAACCGGCGGCCACCCGGCAGCCGAGACCTACGCCACCTACCACTTTGCACGGTGGGTCGGCGACGGCGGCCACCGCCGCCTTGCGACGGAGCTGATGCGGGACCTCGCCGGCCTCGACGAGGCGCACGCGGACGACGCCATGCTCTGGCTGAGCGTGGACGCCTACCGTTCCGGCGACACGGACGCGGCCCGCACCTGGGCGGTCCGCGCCGCCGAAGCCGGGACCGAGGAGGTGGCACACAGGGCGACCATGAATCTCGCGGTGCTGGCCCAAGAGCGCCGCGAACCGCCGGAGAGTTTCCTGCGGCTGCTCGGGCCGGTGGCCGAATCCGCACACGCCGATGCCGCGCTCGCCGCGGGCTACATCGCCGAGGCGTACGACCTGCGAGGAGACACCGCCGACGCCATCGGCTGGTATCAGCGGACACTGGAGGACGCCG
The DNA here is from genome assembly GCF_054778995.1 of Streptomonospora sediminis. Taxonomy (NCBI): domain Bacteria; kingdom Bacillati; phylum Actinomycetota; class Actinomycetes; order Streptosporangiales; family Nocardiopsidaceae; genus Streptomonospora; species Streptomonospora sediminis. The sequence goes on along the minus strand of NZ_BAAGYZ010000011.1, from coordinate 32,078 downwards.
CCGACGCCGACGACCCGGAACTCATCGGCGAAGCGGCGTATTGCATCGGTGAGATGCTCTGCGGCAGGGCCGAGCCCGGGGCCGCCCGCCCCTACCTGGAGCAGGCGGTCTCCAGTGGCGACGCCGCCTACGCGCAGAAGGCGGCGTCGCTCCTTGCCGAAACCGCCGACTGGGCCGGGGGCGACCGGTGAGCCCGCGTGCGGCGGCGGGGGTCGGCTGCTGTTACACCGCTAGGCCGGCACCGCTTCGACGACGTCGGTGCCGTGGCATGGCACGATGCGGGTCAGCCGGAGCCCGGCCTGCTGGAACAGGTCGGCGAACTGCTCCCTGGTGCGCTGCTTGCCGCTGCAGTGGGCGAGCATGCTCAGGTCCATGAACTTGGCCGTGCGCGCGGGGCCGGTGCCGTCGGGCATCACGACCTCGGCCAGCAGCACGTGTCCGTCAGCGGCCATGGCCTCGCGGCAGCGCCGGAGAATCTGCGCCGCTTCGCGGTCCTCCCAGTTGTGGATGACGTTCGACAGCAGGTAGGTGTCGCCCCCCGCGGGAACCGCGGCCAGGAAGTCGCCGCCGACGGTCCGGCAGCGGTCCTGCACGCCGGCCTCGGCCAGCACGGGTGCGGCCTGGGCGACCACGTCGGGCTGGTCGAAGAGCACGCCGGTGACCTCGGGGTAGGTGGCCAGCACGGTGGCCAGCAGCCGGCCCCGGCCGCCGCCCACGTCAACGAGCGTGCCGCAGGAGGCGAAGTCGTAGCTGCCGGCCACGCTGCGGGTGAGCTGGGCCGAGATGTCGGTCATGCCCTGGTCGAAGACCGCCGCGGCCTGCGGGTTCGAGCGCAGGTAGGACCACGCGCTCTGCCCGTGGACCTCCTCGAAGACCGCACCTCCGGTGCGCACCGCCTGGGCCAGGTGCGCCATGGTGGAGCGTTCGGCGTGGCCGCCGACCCACCTGGCGTATCCGCGCATGGACTCGGCATCGTCGCTGCGCAGCGCGTGGCCCGTATCGGTCAGCCGGAACCGGCGGTCGGGGACCTCTTCGACCAGTTCCAAATCGGCACAGGCGCGCAGCAACCGGTAGAGGGCCTCGGGGTCGGCGCCGACCCGGTCGGCGATATCGGCCGCGGGCAGCGGTTCCGGCGACATGGCGTCGGCGACGCCGAGTTCGGCGGCGGCACCGACCGCTGCCGCCACCCAGCTGGTGGTGATCAGTTCCAGCAACCGCGTGGCGGCAGGGCTGGGAGGCAATGGGGTCGGCACGGTGGTCATCCGCCTTTCGGACAAGGGGGTCGTTGAACAGAGCGCAGCGGCAGAACGCCGGATTCGCATTTGCGGCTGTGGGGGCCGTTCACCAATGTAAACTACGAAGGGTGACCAAGTCATCGCAATCCGACAATGCTTCGGGCGGTAAGGCGGGCACTCAGGCCACTCGCGATACTCAGCAGTCCGCGCGCCGGCCCGCGCACTTACTGCAGGTCCTGACCACCCGCCGCGCCGTTCGCTCCTACACCGACCGCCCTGTCGACGACACCACTCTCGACCGCCTGCTGGATGCCATGCTCGCCGCGCCCTCGGCCTCCAACAAGCAGCCCTGGGCCTTCGTCGCCGTCCGCCGGCCGCGCACGCTCAAGCTGATCCGCGCCTTCTCGCCGGGCATCATCGACCCTCCACCGCTGATCGTGGCGGCCTGCTTCGACCGCTCGCGCCGCGTCGGAGGCGCGGCCAAGGGCTGGGACGAAGGCATGCTCTGCGTCGCGATGGCCGTCGAGAACCTGCTGCTGGCGGCGCACTGCCTGGGGCTGGGCGCGTGCCCCACGGCCAGCTTCCGCGCCGGCCCCATCCGCAGCTTCCTGGCCTTGCCCGACCACTTCGACCCGCTGCTGCTGGTCCCGATCGGCTATCCGGCCCTGGCCCCCGACCCTGCTCCCCGCCGCGACCCGAGTGAGGTGATCAGCCATGAAACCTGGGGAAACTGAGGGCCAGGCCCCGCGCGCCGGCGAGGAACTCCTGCTGCTGGCCGCCTACCTGCTCAGCAGCAGCCGCGGACTGCTTGAGGAACCGCCCGAGTACGGCACCCTCCGCTGCCTGGACGCATCCCGCCGCGTCCTGGCCCTGGCCGCGCGCCTGGGCGCCGACCCCGCCGGCCTCGATGAAGTCCGCGCGCAACTCGAGGAGTTCATGGCCGGGCCGATGGCCGACCGCGATGTCGAAACCTTCCTCGACCGCCTTTGCGCACAGCTCGCCACCGTTCTGGAGGGCCCCGGTGCAATCTCCGCCTGAACCGCCGCCGGCCGCCAGTTCCCACGAAGGCTTCCACGTCGAGCCGTTCACCCGTTCCTGCCGCCGCCTGCTCGCGCGCGGCGAGCACGCCGTGATCGGGGTGAGCGCCGGCAACGGCTACTTCACTCAAGCGCGCCTGGTCCGGCTCCTGGGCTGGGCGCACCGGAACTTCGCCACCGTCGAGGTGATCTACCCCGACCGCCACTTGGCCGACATGCACGTGGCTTCGGGCTGCAGCCCCGAACGCGCCTCAAGGCGGGCCACCAGGGCCGTCCGCGACGTGCGGCGCCGTATCCGCCGCGCCGTCGAGGGCACCGCCGCCACCGGCCGCACCCGTGTCCGCGCCCTGTCGCAGTGCGAGGAACTGCCCGGCTACCAGACCGCCAGGCGGCGCCTCGACCACGAGGCCGCCACCAACCCGCGGGTCCAGCGCGCGTGCGAAGACCATGTGCGCTGGCTGCTGGGCGCCGAACCCGATCCCGACTGCGCCAAGCTGCGCGCCGGTCTGGCATACCTGCGCGCCGAACTCCCGTTCCTGCTCAGCACCCCCGAAGTCCTCGGGGTGCCGTCCTCGGTCTCCTGCTATCACACGCTGCTGCCGGTGCTGCCGCGGCTGCGCAGCGTTTCGGCGTGTTTCCACCCCAACCAGGGGCACGTGGTCGTGTGCCCCATCGACCAAACCGACGCGATCGGCAACCCCGCGACCGGCCGGACCGACCGGCACGAACAGCAGGAAACCCCGCCACCGGCGAACTCCGGCGCACCTGCATAGGCCGGAGTCCGGCCGGGGCGTGTTCAGCCCAGGCCGAGGGCCGGGGCCAGCTCGCGCAGCGCCGGCAGCGGATCGGCTGCGGCGTCGTCGCCGAGCACCTGGACGACCACGTGGTCGGCTCCCGCTTCCAGGTGCCGGTTGACGTGTGCGGCGACCGCCTCGGCACCGCCCATGGCCACCATTGCCCCGGCCAGCCTGTCCGACCCGCCGACCACCAGGTCGGACTCGTCGAATCCCTGGCGCAGCCAGGAGTTGCGGTAGTTCGGCAGCTGCGAGTACATGTGCAGGTGCTGGTGGGCCCGCTGCAGGCCGGTCTGCCGGTCGGTGGTCAGCGCGACCGCCTGCTCGCTGACCACCCACTTGTCGGGACCCAGCAGTTCGCGGGTGCTCGCGGTGTGCTCCGGAGACACCAGGTAGGGGTGTGCTCCGTCGGCGGCGGTGCCCGAAAGCCCGATCATCTTCGGTCCCAGCGCGGCCAGCAGCCGGGCCGGGCGCCGGGCACCCGGTTCGACCTCGGGCGGGACCGCGTCCATGGTCGCCAGGTACTCCCGCATGGTCGCCAAGGGCTTGGAGTAGGAGCCGGCGTAGCTGTGCTCCACCAGCGGGGCGTGGCTGACCCCCAGGCCGAGCACGAACCTGCCGGGGTGCAGGGCCCCGAGTGTGCGGGCGCCGGCCTCGGCGGCGGCGGCGCTGCGGGCGTGGATGTTGGCGATGCCGGTGCCGACCACCAGCCGCTCGGTGCCGCCCAGCAGCGCGGCGGCCTGGGTGAACGACTCCTTGCCGCCGGCCTCGCCGTAGAACAGCGAGGAGTAACCGAGTTGCTCGATTTCGCGGGCGCGGGAGACGACGTCGTTGATCGGCCACCGGTCGCTGGTCCACCAGACACCGACGCGCGAACTGAAGTTGATTTCGGCCATGCGGACGAGGCTACCGGCGCGTCTCGGCGGCACACAGGACCGACACAGCAGGGGCTGCAGGGGCTGCCGGGGGGCGCGGAGCACGGTGCCGAGGGCATGGGACACCGGCCAGATAAATAATTAATTAGTATTTTTCATTGACGTAACGTGGGCCACAGTGGCAGCCTCTCTGGTAGTCAAGCCGGTATCCGCCCAGGTGAGGCGGTTACCTGTCAGCTCAGGGAGGTCCCCCATGCCCCGATGGCAGCTGCGCCCCCGCAGCCGTGTGCTCGCGGCGCTCACCGCGGCGCTGTGCACGGTGGCGCTCCTCGCCGGGTGCGCCGGCGGAAGACTCGGCGAGAACGGCCGTGTCGGCGTCGTCTATATGGATGCCCAGGGCTTCTACGCCGGGGTCCGCGAAGGAATGCGCGCCCACGCGCAGAGTTCCGGCGACGGCTACCAGCTGCTGGAGCTCAACGCCCAGGGCGACGCGTCGGAGGAAAGCTCCTTCGTCGACATCGCCTCCTCGGCCGGCGTCGACGCCCTCGTGCTCTCCCCGGTCTCGGCGACCGCCTCGGTGCCGGCGGTGCGGCTGGCACACGAGAGCGGCGTTCCCGTCATCTGCTACAACACCTGCATCGAGGACGCGGCGGCCAAGAAGTACGTCACCTCCTACATCCTGGGCGACCCGCACAAGTTCGGCCGCCTGCTCGGCGATGCCGCCGCCGACCACTTCGAGAGCGAAGGCGTCACCGACCCGAAGATCGCCGTACTCAACTGCGAGTTCGTCGAGGTCTGCGTCGACCGCCGCGAAGGGTTCGAGGAGGCGCTGTTCGACCGCCTGCCCGACGCCGAGATCGTCGCAAACCAGCAGGGCTCCACCATTGACGAGGCGGTCAGGGTGGGCGAGCGCGTCCTGACCGCGCACCCCGACCTGGACGCCTTCTACGGCGAGGCGGGCGGGGCCACCATGGGCGCGGTGCGCACGGTCAAGACCAGCGACCGTGCCGGCGACGTCGTCGTATTCGGCAGCGACATGTCCACCGACGCCGCCCGCGCTTTGAACGACCACACCATCCTCAAGGCCAACGTCGACATCTCCGGCCTGGCCGTGGGCCGAATGGCCGGGGAAACGGTCGAGGACATCCTCGCGGGCAACGAGTCCGGCGAGTTCATCACCGACGCGCCCGTCGACCTCTACACCACCCCCGAGGACGGTGCCCGGTGGCTGGAGGAGCACCCGGACGGCATCCCGTAGCCGAGTCCGTCCGCACTGCTTTTCCACCGTCCCAGCGGCTTGAGGAGCACCCAATGACCAGTGAAACCGCATTGCCCGAATCCGGCGGCGCCGTGGCCACCGCGCGCGCCGTGTCCAAGTCCTACCCGGGCGTCCGAGCCCTGGACCGCGCCGACTTCGAGGTCCGCGCCGGCGAGGTCCGCGCCCTGCTGGGACGCAACGGCGCCGGCAAGTCCACCCTCATCCGGCTGCTCTGCGGAGTCGAGACCCCCGACGAGGGCACCGTCGAGATCGGCGGCAAGCCCTTCGGCGACGGCGGGGTCCGCCGGGCCACCGAACTCGGTGTCGGCACCGTCCACCAGGAACTCAGCCTGGTCCCGCAGATGTCGGCGGCGGAGAACCTCTACATCGGCGCCTGGCCGACAGCGGCCGCGGGCATCGACCACGCCGCGATGCGCGCCGGCGCCCGCGAGGCGTTCGGGGACCTCGGCCTGGCCATCGACCCCGACACCCCCGTCGGCGACCTCCCCCTTGCCCAGCAGCAGCTGGTGGAGATCGCCCGGGCACTGCGCTCCCGCCCGCGGCTGCTCATCCTCGACGAGCCCACCAGCGCGCTGGCCGCAGGCGAGGCCGACATCGTCCTGGCGGCCGTGACACGCGTGGCCGAACGCGGTGTCGGGGTCGTCTACGTCAGCCACCGCCTCGACGAGATCCGCCGCGTCTCCGACACCGTCACCGTCATGCGCGACGGCGCCATCGTCGAGACCGCCCCGGTCCGCGGAGCCACCACCGCCCGCATCGTGTCGCTGATGCTGGGCGGCGAGCAGAACCGGGCGGTGCAGCGCCCCGCCAACCCCGTCGACCGGTCCGGCACCGCACTGCTGTCGGTGCGTGACCTGGCGGTGCCGCCCAAGGTGGCGGGCGTCTCCTTCGACCTGTACCCGGGCGAGGTCCTCGGGCTGGCCGGCCTCATGGGGGCGGGCCGCACCGAGGTGCTGCGGGCGCTGGCCGGGTTCACCCCTGCCGAGGGCACGGTCGCGGTCGCGGGCAACACCGTCGCACGGCGCACCCCCGCCGCCATGAAGCGCCTGGGTGTGGGCATCACCCCCGAGAACCGCAAGAGCGAGGGCGTCGTCCCGCTCCTGGGGGTTTCGGAGAACATGGTGATGAGCTGGTTCGGCGGCGCCTCGCGCGCGGGAACCGTGCTCCCCTCGCGGGTATCGGCGCTGGGCAAGGACCTTGTGGACCGCTTCTCCATCAAGACCGCGCGCCCCGACACCCCCATCGTCAACCTCAGCGGCGGCAACCAGCAGAAGGCCGTCATCGGCCGGTGGCTGCACGCCAAGAGCCGCATCCTGCTCCTCGACGAACCCACGCGCGGCGTGGACGTGGAGGCCAAGGCCCAGATCTACCGGATCGTGCGGGACCTGGCCGACGAAGGAGCCGCGGTCGTCTTCGTCTCCAGCGAACTGGAGGAACTGCCCCTGGTCTGCGACCGCGTGCTTTCGCTGCGCTCGGGCCGGATCGACGGGGAGTTCACCGGCGGCGACATCACCCTGGACAACATCATGGCCGCCGCGATGGCGGTCTGAGGCGAGGTAGTCATGACCACAACCACGCAAGCCCCCGCCGGCGCGCCCCGCGCCGGACGCGACCTCGTCGGCCGCTACGGCCGCAGACTCAACGAAATCGGCCTGCTCGCCGCCATCGTGCTCCTCTACGTGGTGCTCGGAGCCTCCGCGAGCGGCTTTCTGAGCCTCGACAACCAGCTCGGGCTGCTGCGCAACGCCGCGACCATCGGCATCGCCGCCTGGGGCGTGACCCTGGTGATCGTCTCCGGCGACATCGATATCAGCATCGGCCCCGCCGTGGCCTTTGCGTCGGTCCTGGTCGCCAAGGGGGCCACCGAGTGGAACCTCGGCGTCATGGGCGCCATCGCCCTGACCCTGGTGCTGGGGTTGGGCTGGGGAGCCCTCGCCGGATGGCTGCGCGCCAAGTTCAACGTCCCCTCGTTCATCACCACCCTGGGCCTGTGGAGCGTCCTGGGCGGACTGGCGCTGTACATGACGGATGCGCTGCCCGTTCCGCTGCCGCAGAGCGCCGTGTTCGACGTCCTCGGCGGCTCGCTCCTGGGCATCCCGACCTCCGCGCTGGTCATGCTGGTCCTCTTCGCGGTGTTCGCCTACCTGGCCCGATACACCGCCTACGGGCGCTCGGTCTACGCCATCGGCGGCAACGCCGCCGCCGCCCGCCTGGCCGGCCTGAACGTCACCCGGGTGCGGGTGCTGCTGTTCGCCACGACCGGCCTGCTCGCCGCCATCACCGGTGTCCTGCTCGCCGCCCGGCTGGGCTCGGGCAACGGCGGAGCCGCCGCCGGGCTGGAGTTCGACGTCATCGCCGCCGTGGTCATCGGCGGCACGGCGCTGGCCGGCGGCCGCGGTTCGCTGCTGGGGACGCTTCTGGGGGTGGTGTTCATCAGCGTCATCGCCAACGGCCTGGTGCTGCTCGGCGTCAACCCGTTCTTCCAGGACGTCGTCCGCGGTTTCATCATCGTCGCCGCCGTGCTGGTGAACGTCCTGATCAACCGGCGCACTGCCGGCAACCGGGTTGCCTGAGGCCCAGGCACCGACAACGGAGGAGAGCAAGCGAGTGAACGCGACCACCACTGCGCCGCTGCCCGCCACCATGCGCGGCGTGCGGCTGCCGGGCGACTCCACTGCGGCGGTCGGCACCCTGCCGGTGCCCGAACCCGGGCCCGGACAGGTCCTGCTGCGCGTGGGTGCGTCGGGCATCTGCGGCAGCGACATCGGGTTCATCTACCACGAGCACAAAACCCACCGGGGTATCGACGGCCCGGCCTACCGGGGGGTCGTCGCCGGGCACGAGCCGTCCGGAACGGTCGTGCAGGCCGGGCCGGGATGCCGCCGCTTCGGCGCCGGCGACCGCGTGATCGTTTACCACATCGCCGGGTGCGGGCTGTGCGACAACTGCCGGCGCGGCTACATGATCAGCTGCACCGACGACTCCCGTGCCGCCTACGGCTGGCAGCGCGACGGCGGCCACGCTCAGTACCTGCTGGCCGAGGAGTCGACGTGCGTCCCGCTGCCGGACGAACTGTCCTTTGTCGACGGCGCCCTCATCGCCTGCGGGTTCGGCACCGCCTACGAAGGGCTGCGGCGCATCGGGGTCAACGGGGACGGCGACCTGCTCGTCGTCGGCTTGGGACCGGTGGGGCTCGCGGCCGGCATGGTCGGCCGCGGCATGGGCGCCGCCCGCGTCATCGGGATCGAGCCCTCCCAGCGGCGCCGGGACTGGGCGGTCGGCCTCGGCGTCTTCGACACCTGCGCCGCCCCGGAAGAGGCGGCCGATGCGGTCGGCGCCGCGACCGCCGGCCGCGGCGCCGCCACGGTGATCGACTGCTCGGGTTCGCGGCCCGGGCGTTCGCTGGCCCTGGAACACGCCGCCGAATGGGGCCGCGTGTCGCTGGTCGGCGAGGGCGGCGTCCTGGAGACCGAGGTATCCGACACCCTGCTGCACAAGCAGCTGACGCTGTACGCGTCCTGGGTGACCTCGCTGCCGGCCATGGCCGAACTCGCCGGGAACCTGGTGGGCTGGGGGCTCTCGCCAGAACGGGTCGTCTCCGACCGGTTCGACTTGGCCGAGGCAGATGCCGCCTACCGCCTCGCCGCCGGCGAAAGCCGCGGCAAGGTGGTCCTGACAAGCGGCCAGGGGCACGGACAGTGAGCGAAGTAAGCCCGCTGAGCGACCGGGTGCACGTCGAGCGCGCGGGCACCGGCCCCGGCGAACGCATCGTCCTCGACAACGGCGTGCTGCGCCTGACCGCCGCTCCCGGCCTGGGCGGGCGCATCCTGTCCCTGCGTCTGGCCGGTGGCGAGTTCCTGTACCGCAACCCCCGCCTGCTCGACGCCGACCTGCGGCCCCGGCCAGGCGTGCACCTGGGCCCCACCGACGGGCCGATGAGCGCCTGGAACAACGTCGGCGGCGACAAGACCTGGCCGGCGCCGCAGGGCTGGGGCGGCCCGGGCGAGTGGGCGGGGCCACCCGATCCCGTACTCGACTCGGGCCCTTATGCGGCAGGGGTGGCCGCGGCCGCCGACGGTTCGGCCGTGCTGACCATGACCAGCGGCGACGACCCCCGTTCCGGGCTGCGGCTGACCCGCCGGGTGACCGTGGCGCCGGGGGAGTCCGGCTACCGGTTGGACCTGGAAGCCGCCAACACGTCGGATGTGCGGCGCACTTGGGCGCTGTGGAACGTCACCCAACTCGACGGCGGCGCCGGGCCGGCGGACGGATCCGGCGGCGTGTACGTGGGCGTGCGGGATGATGGTCCCGGCCCGCACACGGTGCCGCTGGTGGCCGGCGACGCCAATCCGCGCGTGGTCGACCACGCTCCCGGGGTGGTGCGGGTGCCCGACCAGGACGTGGTCGGCAAGGTCGGTTTCCCCACCGCCGCCGGGTGGATCAGCCACGTGGGGCCCGCGGGCACGCTCACGCAGACCTTCGCCGCGGTGGAGGGCGGGCACTACCCCGATGGCGGGTCGCGCGCCGAGGTGTGGCTGGAGTACCCGCTGGCGCACCCGCTCGAACACCTGGGCGGGCTGCGCCCCCTCGACCGCGTCGTCGAGTGCGAAGTGCTGGGGCCGCTCACCGAGCTGGCTCCCGGCGAAACCGCGTCGCTGGCCATCGGCGCCGAACTGGCCGCCCACCCTTAGGACACGCAGGAGAGAAATGATGGAAGCGAGGCACACGGGCGCGACCGCGGTGGTCACCGGCGCGGCCCAGGGCATCGGCGAGGCCGTCGCCCGCCGGCTGGCCGCCGAGGGCGCGGGGGTGGTCCTGACCGACCTGTCCCCGGCGGTGGAGGCGGCAGCGGAGCGCATCCGCGCCGCCGGCGGGCGCGCGGTCGCGGTGCGGGCCGACGCCGCCGACGAGGACGGCTGGGCGGGCGTCGTCCGCACCGCGCGCTGCGAATTCGGCCCGGTGGGGATCCTGGTCGCCAACGCCTACACCGTGGAGATCGCCGCCGCCCACGAGACCTCGCCGGCGTCCTGGGAGCGGCAGCTGTCGGTCAACCTCACCGGTACGTTCCTGGGCGTGCGGGCGTGCCTGGACGATCTGACCGCCCAACAGGGCTCGGTCGTGCTGGTGTCCTCGGTGCACGCCTGGTTCGGGCTGCCGGGGCGGCCCGCCTACGCCGCCACGAAAGGCGGGCTCACCTCGCTGGCCCGGCAACTGGCCGTGGAGTACGGGCCGGATGTGCGGGTCAACTGCGTGCTGCCCGGCCCCATCCTGACCGCGGCCTGGGACGAGGTGGGCGAGGACGACCGCCGCGCCAGCGTCGAGCAGACCGCCGCCCGCCGCTTCGGCGATCCCGCCGAGGTCGCCTCCGTCGCCTCGTTCCTCGCCTCCGCCGAGGCGTCCTACGTCACCGGGGTGAGCCTGCCGGTCGACGGAGGGTGGAGTATCTGCAAGGCATCGTCATGAGCCCGCGCCGCCCGAAAGGCTAGAGAGGACGGACACGATGTCTGCGTATTCGGAACGCGGAGTCCACGGCCAGGTTGTGCAGTTGCTGGGCGAACGCGTGCTGTCCGGGCGGATCGCCGAAGGGGAGACGATCGACCTCGCCGCGCTCAGCAGCGAGCTCGACCTGAGCCTCACCGCCATCCGCGAGGCGATCCGGGTCCTGGCGGCCAAGGGCCTGGTCGGGTCCCGCCAGCGCAAAGGCACCTTTGTGCGCCCGAGGGCCGACTGGAACCTGCTGGACCCCGACGTGGTCAAGTGGCAGATCGCCGCGGGAGCGGGCGACTCGTTCTTCCGCGACCTGGGCGAGCTGCGCGGAGCCCTGGAACCGACCGCGGCCCGGCTGGCGGCCCAGCGGCGCACCGGGCGCGACATCGAGGAGCTGCGCGCCGCGGTGCAGGCGATGGCCGACAACCACGGGTCCTCTCCGGAGGAGGCCGCAGCCAGCGATCTGCGGTGGCACCGCGCGCTGCTGGCCGCCACCGGCAACGAGCTCTACACCCGCACCGACATTTTCCTCGCCGCCGGCCTGACCGAGCGGGACCGCCTGGTGCACGCCGGATCCCACAAGGACCCGGTCCCCAGCCACACCGCGGTCACCGAGGCCATCGCCGCCGGCGACCCGGCTGCGGCCGAGGCCGCCATGCGGTCGCTGCTGGACCAGGCGGCCGAGGACCTGTTCCGCGCCACAGAGGACGGCGCCCACGACGACGGATCGGAGAGACCTGCATGAGGATCACCCGTATCGAGACGTTCCTTGTCGCCCCGCGGTGGCTGCTGTGCCGCGTGGAGACCGACGAGGGCCTCGTCGGGTGGGGCGAGCCGGTGGTGGAGGGCCGCGCCGAGACGGTGCGCGCCGCCGTCCACGAACTCGCCGACCTGCTGATCGGCGAGGATCCCGCACCGATCGAACACCACTGGCAGCGCCTTACCAAGGCCGCGTTCTACCGGGGCGGGCCGGTGCTGTCCAGCGCGGTGGCCGGGCTCGACCACGCCTTGTGGGACATCGCCGGCAAGCGGCTGGATATGCCCGTGCACCGGCTGCTGGGCGGTCCGGTCCGCGACCGGGTGCGCGTCTACGGCTGGGTCGGCGGCGACGATCCGGCCCGGTTGCGCGACGCGGTCGCCGCCCGGGTGGAGTCGGGCCTGACGGCGGTGAAGATGAACGCCGCCGGGGTGGTGGGCCGCTCGCCCACCGTCCGCGAGATCGACGGCGTGGTGGAGCGCCTGGCCCAGGTCCGCGAGATCCTGGGTGACGACCGCGACGTGGCGGTGGACTTCCACGGCAGGTTCACCACCGCCGCGGCCCGCCGCGTGCTGCCGCTGCTGGAACCGTTACGGCCCATGTTCGCCGAGGAGCCGGTGCTGCCCGAGTACGGCCACCTGCTCGGCGGTGTGGTCGACTGCAGCCCGGTGCCCATCGCCACCGGCGAACGCCTGTACTCCCGCGGCGAGTTCCTGCCGGCGCTGCAGGCCGGGATCGCCGTGGCCCAGCCCGACCTCGCCCATGCCGGAGGAGTTTCCGAGGTCCGCCGGATCGCCGCCCTGGCCGAGACCTACGACGCCCTGCTCGCCCCGCACTGCCCCCTGGGCCCGGTCGCATTGGCGGCGAGCCTGCAGGTCGCGTTCGCCACCCCCAACTTCCTCATCCAGGAGCAGAGCATCGGCATCCACTACAACCGCGAGGCAGAACTCCTCGATTACGTGGTGGACACCGGCGTTTTCGGGTTCGCCGACGGATACATGGACCGCACCGAAGCCGCGGGGCTGGGTGTGCAGGTCGACGAGAAGGCGGTCCGCGCGGCCGACCGCGCAGGCCACCGGTGGCGGCCGCCGGTGTGGACCCACGACGACGGATCGTTCGCGGAATGGTAGGCGCACCGGTGAGCCGAACGGCCTGCCGGCAGGCGGGCGCGCCGGTCCCGGCCGCCGGCGCGCCCGCGCCGCCCGGCTCCGGATCCCGCAGTGGAGGGACCCCATGACCGGACCCGTTGTGTGCGTGGGCGAGACCATGGCGCTGCTTGTGCCGCCCGATTCCCGCCCGCTGGATGCCGCACCGCAGCTGTTGGTGACGGCGGCCGGGGCCGAGTCGAACGTCGCCTGCACCCTCGCCGGGCTCGGGCACCCGGCGGCGTGGGTGAGCGCGGTCGGCGCGGACCCCTTCGGCCGGGTGGTCACCCGCACCGTGGCCGAACACGGCGTGGACGTGTCGGGGGTGCGCACCGACCCCGACCGCCCCACCGGCCTGTTCGCCAAGGACCCCGCGCCCGCGGGCAGCACCGTCCACTATTACCGGACCGGATCGGCGGCCTCGGCGCTGGGACCGGAGACGGCCGACACGCCCCTGGTGCGCGCAGCGGCGCTGGTGCATCTGTCCGGGATCACCCCGGCGCTGTCCCCGGCCTGCGACGCCCTGGCACAACGGCTGCTCGCCGACCGCCGCACTGCCGTGAGCTTCGACGTGAACCACCGCGCGCGGCTGTGGCAGGCGGGACGGGCGCCCGCGCGCCTGCTGGAGCTGGCGCGGCAGGCCGACGTGGTCCTGGTCGGCAGGGACGAAGCCGAAGGGCTGTGGGGGACCGCCACCGCGCCGGAGGTGCGCGCACTGCTGCCGGACGTCCCGTTCCTGGTGGTCAAGGACGCCGAGCACGGCGCGACCGAGTTCTGCAGCGGCCGGCAGGTGCATGTACCGTCCCCGCGGGTGGCGGTGGTCGAACCGGTCGGTGCCGGCGACGCCTTTGCCGCGGGGTACCTGGCGGGCCGCCTGCGCGGGCTCGACCCGGTCGGCCGCCTGCGCCTGGGGCACCTGTGCGCCGCACGGGTCCTGCGGATGGTGGGCGACCTGGCCGCTCCGCCGCGGGCGGGCCAGTGGGACCGCGCGCTGGCGGCGCCGGACGAGCGCTGGGTCGAACAGGCGTCGGCGCCGCCGGCAGCGGCATACGAGGACGAGGGAGAGGAAGAACCGTGGGGAACAGCGGGAACAGCGGGAACGGCATGAGCGGCCGCGGCCTGGCGGAGCTGTTCGGCGGCGGGCGGGTCATGGCCATCTTGCGGGGCCTGCCCCCGGAGGAGACGGTCGCCATGGCCGTGCGGGCCTGGGACCTGGGCATCACCGCCGTCGAGGTGCCCGCCCGCGACCGGCAGGGGCTGCAGGCGCTGCAGGCGGCCGTGCAGGCGGGTGCCGAGCGCGGGATCCCGGTAGGGGCGGGTACGGTCATCGGCGCCGAACAGGTCCGTGCGGTGGCGGCCTGCGGCGCCGCCTTCACCGTGGCGCCCGGCTTCGACCCGGAGGTCATGGCCGCGTCGGAGGAGGCGGCAATGCCGCACCTGCCGGGGGTGGCCACGCCGACCGACGTGCAGGCGGTGCTGCGGGCCGGAGGCAACTGGGTGAAGGCGTTCCCCGCGTCGGTGCTGGGGCCCGGTTGGATCAGCGCGCTGCACGGCCCCTTCCCCGATGTCCACGTGGTGGCCACCGGGGGTGTCGACGGCCGCAACGCGCGCGGGTTCCTGGACGCGGGAGCGCGCATGGTCGCGGTCGGCTCGGCGCTCGGCGACCCGGCGCAGATCCCGCTGCTGTCCGAGCTGTGAGGGCCGGGTCGGCGGGCCGGCTCCCGATCCGCGGACCCGGGCGGGCTGCCACACACCGCCGGGGCGTGCCGGCCCGCGGACCTGTGCCCGCCCGCGGCCCGGAGGCCGGGGCGGTCAGGACGGGGCAGGGCAGGTCAGGACCGTAGGCCCGTCAGGCCGCCGGGGTGAACAGGTCGGATCCGTGCCAGGACTCCGCACGCAGGCGATCGAGCAGGATCTGCTCCGCCGGGCCCGCGGAGTCGCGGACCACGGCGACGACGGGCTGGGACACGACCGGGGACACCGGGCGCGCGAGGTGCTCGTGGCCGTGGGGCACCGCGGAGGCCGGCACCAGGGCCACCCCCAGCCCGTCGGCGGCCCAGCGCACGGCGGTCGCGGTCTGGGACACGCGGGCGGCGGTGATCGGGGAGAGGGCGTTGTCGCGCAGCATGCCCTGCAGCACGCCGTCGAGGGCGCTGTCGCGGTCGAACCGCAGCCACGCTTCGCCCGCCAGGTCACTCAATTCGACCCGGTCGGCGGCGAGCAGCCGGTGCCCGGCACCCAGTACCACGACGAACTCCTCATCGCCGATGTGTTGGGCGTCGAGGGGGCCCTTTTCGCAGGCCGGCATCAGGGCGAAGTCCAACACGCGCGCCAGCCGCTCCAGCTCGGCGGAGCTCGGTTCCTCGAAGACGGTGACCTCCAGCCGCGGGAAGCGGCGGCGCAGCTCGCCCAGCGCCCCCGGCAGCTGGCGCGTGCCAAAGCCCATCTGCACCGCGATCACCAGCTCGCCGACCAGTTCGTCGGCACCGGCCCGCGCGGTCGCCCGCGCCCGCCGCGACGCGTTCACCGCGACCTCGGCCTCACGCAGGAACGCGCGGCCGACCACGGTGGGCACGAGGCCGGTGGGGGTGCGGGCGAACAGTTTCGCGCCGAGGTCGCGTTCCAGACCGCGGATCTGCTGGGACATCGACGGTTGCGCGACGTGCAGCAGCTCGGCCGCCGCCGTGACCGAGCCCTCCTCGGCAACGGCCAGTGCGTACTCGTACTGTCGAAGGCTCATCGGTTCCCCGCCCCCTCCTTGGGGTGGACCGGGGTCCACCCGTTGCCACCCGGGTATCGGGTGTTGCAACACGGGAGAGGGCGCTTTTACTCCGCGCCCCTGCCGGGACCGGGCACCACCGCCGCCGCGGAACCGCGCATCGCGGTGCCCGCCTACCCCGCGAGCCGCACGATGACGTTGCCGCGGTGCACGCCGGCGAGCAGCTCGTCCTGGGCGGTGATGGCCCGCTGCAGGGTGCCGTCGAGGAGCGTGTGCGCGAACGTGATCCGGCCTTCGGCGTACCACTGGGCGTAGTGGGTGTTCCAGGCCTGGATCTGCTCGGGGGTGTGCCTGGTGCTGAAGGGGCGGATCTGCACCTCGCGGGCGATCGCGGTCATGAGGTCGAGGCGGGGATGCCCGCCGTCGCCGCCGCCGACCTGGCCGGCGAGGGCGCCGCACAGCGCAAATCGGGCGCCCTGCGCCGCGTGCCGCAGCGCCGCTTCGAACTGGGCACCGCCGATGGTGTCGAAGAAGACGGTGATGCCGTCGGGGGCGAGTTCGGCCAGCCGGGCGTCGAGATCGTCGTTGCGGTGGTCGATGGCGGCGTCGAGGCCCAGCTCGTCGGTAAGGTAGCGGGCCTTCTCGGGGCCGCCGGCAATGCCGATCACATACGCGGCGCCGCGTGCCTTGGCGATCTGGGCGGCCATCGACCCGACGCCGCCGGCGGCGCCGCTGACGAGGACGACGTCGCCGGCGCCGACGCCGGCGATGTCGGCGATGCCGTAGTAAGCGGGCACGCCCTGGTTGAGCAGGTACTCGGGACCGGGGAAGACGCCATCGGGCACGGCAAACGCCTCGCCGGGGCCCAGGACGCTCTCTTCGCGCCAGCCCGCCATGTGCAGCACGGCGGTGCCCACGGGCAGGTCGTCGGCGCGGGACTCGACGACCTCGCCGATCGCGGGGCCGTAGATCGGCTCACCGGTCCGGAAGACGGGCACCGGGAGTTGGCTGGTCTCGAACATCAGGTCGCCGTTGGCCGCGATCACCTGCTGGAACAGGTTCCGCACCCGGACTCCGCCGGCGGTCAAGTCGTGCTTGGGAAGCGCGGCCACCTGGAGCACCGAGCCGGGCGGCTCGGCCACATCCTTGCGGTGCGCGCGCAGGACGACTGCGGATGTTTCCTGGTCGGTCATGATGGGATCCTCCGGGTCGGTCGGTGCCGGGCTTGCGCCCATGGCGGTATGCGGGACGGGTCCACCTGGAGCACCGGGAGCAACAGGGAGCTCAGAGCTGGGTGGCGCCGCCGTCCACGGCGAACTCGGTCCCGGTGGTGTAGGTGGCGTCGAAGGCGAGGAAGACGCCCGCCTTGGCAACCTCGTCAGTGGTGCCGAAACGCTGCATGGGATTTTCCGCGGACCGCTCCGCCTTGAACCGCTCGGCGTCCTCTGCGGTCATCGTGTTCTCCAGAATTCCCGTGTCGATGGGGCCGGGGCTGAGCGCGTTGACCCGGATTCCGCGCGGCAGCAGTTCGCGGGAGAGCGTGCGGGCCATCGAGCGCAGCGCCGCTTTGCCGGCCGCATAGACACTGGTCCCGGCAATGCCGAGGACGTTCGCCGCCGAGGTGGTGAGGACGACACCGGCGCCCGTGCTCAGCAGCGGCGCGAGCCGCTGCACGGTGAAGTAGGCGCCCTTGGTGTTGACGGCGAACACCTCGTCGAAGTACTCCTCGGTCGTCGACTCGAAGGGCGAGACCGACGCGGTGCCGGCGTTGGCGAACAGGGCGTCGACCGTGCCGAATTCGGCGCGGACCCGGTCGGCCAACGCGTCCAGGTCGGCCGGCGCGGACACGTCGCCCGGGATTGCCACCGCGTTTCCGCCGAGCCGCTCGCGCGCGGTGTCGAGCGTGCTCTGCGAACGACCGGTGATCGCCACGCGGGCCCCGCCGGCCACCAGCAGCTTCGCCGTCGCGAACCCCATGCCGTTGCCGCCGCCCGTAATCACCGCGGTCTTTCCGCTGTAGGTGCCCATTCCCAGATTCCTTCGTTCTTTCCCGTGAAGCCCGGTCATGTTTCCAGGCGCAATCCGATAAATGTATTCCCGGTGTACTCGTACGATCGGCGGAAAAATGATAGGCGTGCTCAGCGCGCGGATTTTCGGAGAATTCGCCGCGCATCCCGCCAAGTGGTTTCACCGTACGGCCGGAAAAGTACGGACGGCAAAGACGAAAAATCAGCAGCGGCTATAGGCGATCCCTATAGCGTCCGCTGGCGACCGCGTCGGGTTCCCGGACGGGCGGCCCGGCCCGCCTCAGTCGAGGTCGGGCATGTCGCGGAGCTGCCTGCGCGAGGTGATACCGAGCTTGCGGAAGATGCTGCGCAAGTGGGCGTCGACGGTACGCGGGCTCAGGAACAGGTGCGCGGCGACCTCTTTTGTCGTCGCGCCCGCCGCCACCTGGCGCGCGATGTGCATCTCCTGCATGGTCAGCCGGTCGTAGGTGTGCTCGGAGCGGCTGCGGGCCACTTCGCCGGTCGCGCGCAGCTCGTCGGCCGCACGTTGGGCGAACGCCTCCATCCCGATCTCGGACAGGCGTTCGTGGGCGGTGCGCAGCTGTTCGCGCGCTTCGCGGCGGCGGCCCGCACGGCGCAGCCACTCCCCGTACCGCAGGTGCGCCCGCGCGAGATCCGGCGCCAGCGGGGTGTCAGCCAGGAGTTCGATGGATTCGCGGTAGTCGTCCTCCGCGCCGCTGACCAGCGCCCGCGCGCCCGCCGCCACGCCCAAGCCATAGGAGGTGCCCGCCGGCGCGGTGCGCTCGACCAAGGACGCAAGGGCCGACTCCGCGATGGTGTGCTCGCCGCACCGCACCGCGGCCTCGACGAGTTCGGGCAGCGTGAAACCGGCCAGGAAGAGGTCGCCGCGCGCCACCGTGTGCCGGGCGGCTTCCAGCGCGGCCGGGTAGTCGCCGAGGCCGTTGTACAGCACGGCAGCGGCCCCGTTGGTGTTCGCGGCCAACTGGCCGACACCGCGGCTGCGGACCTCGGCGAACAGGTCGAGCGCCTCCTGGCGGCGGCCGCGCATCGCCGCCAGGTGCACGCGCGAATACAGCTGCGGCACATCGCCGAGGGCGTCGGCGACCGCCTCCTCCTCGGCGATCGCGGCCATCGCCCGCCCGAAGTCGCCGGTCAGCACCGCCGACATCGCCACCTGCGACAGCCCGAGCCGGATGGTCAGCGGTGATCCGGTGTCGCGCCCGGTCCGCACCACCCATTCGATGATCGCCGTGTGCAGGTCAAGGTCCCACAGCTCGCCCGCGACCATGGTGGCCAGCGCCGGCACCCGGGTCCAGCCGGCGTCGTCGCCGGTGAGGACCTGGCGGAGCGCGGGCACCCCGGTGGCGTGGTCGTTGGTGCTCAGCAGCACCAGCGCGTCGAGGAGATCCGGGGTTCGCGACGCCGGGGGAGCCGAGCGGGCCGCGTCGAGCACCCGGTCCATCACCCCGGCGGCCTTGCCGACGACCAGGCCCATCTCCAGCGCCGCCACAAAGGAATCGCGCGACCGTTCGGGATCGGTGGGGGCGAGCCGCTGCGCGGCCCGCAGGATGAGGTCGGGTCCGCCGGCGGACCCGTTTGCGTCCCCGACGAAGGCGATCCGGCCGCGCAGCAGGTCGACGGACGCGTGCTGGAGATCGTCCAGCGTGGCGGTGTCGATGCTGGACAGCAGGTCGGCGGCTGCGTCGGCGCCGCCCGCGTCGAGCGTGGCCTGCGCGGCCGCGATCGTGCGCTGGGTCTGCTTGCCGGGGTCGCGCGACAGCGCCGCCGCGCGTTCCAGGAACGCGGCGGCCGCCGCCACGCCCCCGCGCGCCTGCGCGCGCGACGCCGACGACTCCAGCTCCGCGGCGACCTGTTCGTCGGGACCGGTCGTTGCCTGGGCACGGTGCCAGGCCTGCCGGTCGGGTGCCGCGGCCGGGTCGGTGGCATCGGCCAGTGCCCGATGCGCCGCGCGGCGCCGCTCGGGCTCGGCCGCACGGTACACGGCCGAGCGCGCCAGCGGGTGGCTGAACCGGGCGCGCGTGTCGAACCGCGCCAGCCCGGAGGCTTCGGCGGCGGCGCTCGCGGCGGGCACGTCGATGTCCGACAGCTGCGCCGCCGCCCACAGCAGCGCCGGGTCGCCGGTGGGGTCGGCGCCGGCGAGGATCAGCAGCAGCCGCGCGTCCAGCGGGAGTTCCGCCATCCTGGTCTGGAAGCTCCGCTCGATGCGGCCGGCGACCGGCGACGGTGTGGGCAACTCGAAACCGCCGGCCTTGGGCAGCTCGATCAGCGCCAGCGGGTTTCCGCGCGCCTCGGCGAGCACGCGGTCGCGTACGCGCTCGTCGAGTGTCACGGTCTTCTCCTCGGCCAGCAGCGCGCGCGCATGCGCGTCGTTCAGGCCGTTCAGCGCCAGCGCGGGCAGCTCGTCCAGCCCGGGGGCGCCGCCTTGGTCGCGGGTCGCGAACACCATCGCGATCGGCTCCGCTGCGATGCGCCTGGCCGAAAACGTCAGCGCCTTCGCCGAGGCGGCATCCATCCAGTGCGCGTCGTCGACGATGCACAGCAGCGGCTGCTCGGCCGCTGCGGCGGCCAGCAGTTCGAGTGCGGCAAGACCGGCGCGGAACGCGTTCGGCGCGCCGTCGGCCAGCCCGAACGCGACCAGCAGGGAGTCGCGGTAGGGACCGGGCACCGCATCGAGGTGGCCCAGTACCGGGACGCACAGCTGGTGCAGTGCCGCGAACGGCAGTTCGCCCTCGAACTCGGTCCCGGACGCGCGGATGGTCTGGAACCGCTCGGGTGCGGCGTGCTCAAGGTGGTCCAGCAGCGCGCTCTTGCCGATGCCGGGCTCGCCGCGGAGGACGAGTACGCCGCCCTCGCCGTTTTCCGCGGACCGAACGAGTGCAAGGAGGCGCTCGATCTCGTCGTTCCTGCCGACGAGCGAGCGGGAGTGCCTCGTAAGCATGGGCCAACTCTATGTGGAGCCGCGCCTCCACCGCCCCCGTCACCGACACCACCGATATCGGCGGCATCGCCGGAGTAGGTGATTTTCACCGACGCGAATGCGGGTGCGTAAGCGCGATCGTCAAGGCATGACGAGACAGGCCGACGGCGCGGCGGCCCACCGCCCCGCCCGCGGCACGGCTTCGGGCCCGCACCAACCCCGGGCGCGGCCCGCGCCGCCGGAACGCGGTAACAGCGACCCCCCCACGAAAGAGGAACCGATGAGCAATGCAACCGCCCCCACCGCGGGGCCCATCCGGCTGCGGGCACCGCGGGGTTTGGCGATGGCCGGCCTGGCATCCGCCATGTTCGTGGTCATTCTCGACTCGGCGATGGTGAACCTCGCCGGGCCCGCGATCCGCGAGGGCCTGGGGCTCACCGCCCCCGAACTCACCATCGTCGTGGACAGCTACCTGGTGGCACTGGCCGGTCTGCTGCTGCTCGGCGGCCGCCTCGCCGACGTGCTCGGGGGCCGGCGAATCTTCCTGATCGGAACGGCCGTCTACCTCGCCGCATCGGCGCTGTGCGCGGCATCCACCGACATCGCGCCGATGATCGCCGGGCGGATCGGGCAGGGGATCGGGTCCGCACTGGTGATGCCGGCCGCGCTTTCGCTCGTGCTCGCCCTGTACTCGTCCCGGGGGGAACGCACCCGTGCGATGGGCATCTGGGGCGCGGTCGCCGGCGCCGGCAGCGTGGTCGGCGTCTTCCTCGGCGGAACGCTGACCGAGATGCTCGGCTGGCAGTCCGTGTTCCTGAGCCCGATACCGTTCGGCATCGCCGGTGCGGCCATCGTGTGGTGGGCCGTGCCCGCGATCCCGGGAAACCCCGGCCGGTTCGACGTGCTCGGCGCCGCCACCATCACCATCGGAGTCTCCGGCCTGGCACTGGGCATGGTCTCGGCCGCCGACGCCGGCTGGACCGCGCCCAGCACCATCGGCGGCCTGGTGGCCGGTGCCGCCGCCCTGGCCGCGTTCGTGGCCGTCGAGCGCCGTGCCGCACACCCCCTCGTCCCGCTGGGCGTGTTCATCCGCGGGCCGGTGGTAACGGCGAACGCGGTGATGCTGCTGGTCGGCGGCACCCTCACGAGCCTGTTCTACTTCCTGCCGCTGTACCAGCAGGACGTACTCGGCATGGGGCCGGCGGAGACCGGCACGGCGCAGCTCCCCCTCGCCGGCATGATCATCGTGGGCAGCGTTGCCGCTCCGCTGCTGGCCAAGCGCATCGGCCTGGCCCGTGCGCAGCCGGTCTCGCTGGCCGTACTGCTCGTCGGCCTGCTGTGGCTGGTGCTGGACCCCACCACGAGCGGATTCTCGGCCGGTCTGCTCATCGCGTTCCTGCTGATCGGCGGCGGCCTGGGACTCGCCTCCGTCAACGCCACCGCGATGGCGGTGCGTGACAGCAGCGAAGGCGAATCGGGCCTGATCAGCGGCCTGATCAACGCCGCACAGCAACTGGGCAGCGCGGTCGGGCTCGCCGCACTCGCCGGGATCGCCATCGGCGCCGCCGGGACACACACGAGCGCGGACATCTCGTTCCCGGCCGCGTTCATCGGTGCGGCCGCGCTCATCGGCATCGCCATCGCACTGTCGCTCCTGCCCACCGCCAAACCCGCCTCGACCGGGTCGGCCCCCGACGTCACGGGCGCGCGCTGACCCCGGCACCGACCCCGCCGGGGAACGCACCCCGGCGCCATCAAGAAAGGAACGGGAAACAATGAACGCTCCCACCGTGCTCGTGACCGGCGCCACCGGAACCATCGGCGCAACCCTCGTGCCCGCCCTGCAGGCCCGCGGCGCCGACGTCCGCGCCATGGTCCGCAACCCCGACCGCCCCGTTGCCGGTGTCGAGAACGCCGTCGCCGACCTGCACAACCCGGAGTCGGTCGCCGCCGCGCTGAAAGGCGTCGACACCGCCTTCCTGAACAGCCCTTCAGCAGAGGACGCCGCCGCGCTGCAGATCCGGTTCGCCGACCTGGCCGCAGACGCCGGCGTGCGGCGGCTCGTGGTGCTCTCGCAGTACGCGGCGCGCCCCGACTCGCCGGTGCGGTTCCTGCGCTGGCACGCCGAAGTCGAGGCGCACGTGCGGCAGTTGGGCCTGGATCACACCATCCTGCGCCCCAACCTCTACATGCAGGCGCTGCTGGCGTTTGCCGGCACCATTGCCCAGGGCTGGTTCGCCGCGCCCGTTGGCGGCGCCGCTGTCAGCGCCATCGACACCAGGGACATCGCAGATGCCGCCGCCGCGGTGCTGACCGGCACCGGCCGCACCGGCCGCACCTACACCCTGACCGGGCCCCGGGCGGTGACCCACGAGCAGATCGCCGAGGCGCTGTCGACCGCCACCGGGCGCGGTATCGCCTTCCACGACGCGCCCGCCGACCAGTTCGCCGCCGCGCTGGGCGGCATCCTCCCGCCGTGGCAGGTCGACGGGCTCGTCGAGGACTACGCCCATTACGCGCGCGGGGAGGCCGCCGAAGTGCACACGTCGGTCCCCGACCTCACCGGGCGCCCCGCACGCGACATCGCCGACTTCGCCGGCGACTACGCCTCCGCGTTCCTCCCGGCGTGAGGCCCCCGTGCCGGCGGCCGGCCGCCGGCACGGGAGCGCACCACCCGGCCCGATGGAAAGGAAGACCGTTGATCTACCACTGCACCTTGTTCAAACTCAAGCCCGAGGTTTCCCAAGCCGAGATCGACGCCACGCTGGCGAGCATGCGCGAACAGGGCGCGGGCGACCCCAACGTCGAGTTCAGGACGATCGGCCCGGTTTTCGGCTCAGAGTTCCAGTACGGAACCGTCTCCGGGATCAGGGACATCGACGCCTATTCGGCGATGATGAACGACCCGGCCCACCTGGAACGGGACCGCACCGGGCTGCCGATGCTGGAGAAGTTCGCGTCGTACGACATCGCCGACGACCCCGACCCCGAAATCGGGGCGAAAATCGCCGAAGTGCACCGGCTCCGGTTCGAGGAGCAGCCCGATATCGCCCGGTTGGTGCTTGGTATCGACTACACCGGCAGCGCCGCGCCCGGCAAGGACGAGGGCTAGCAATCGAGGGGCGGCCTTCAGGGCATACCCGCGGCGAACGCACGTGCACCGTCCCAACACGGTGCAGCGCCGTTCGCCGCGGCCGCTATTGGCCCCCGGCGCGGCTGACGCTGCCGGCCCGCGGTCGCAGGAGTACCCGCCAACCGCACCCAAGGCGATCGGTGGCGATGGCTGCGGGCCGGGCGGTTGGCCTGCGTCGGCTCCGCCCGGCCCGCGGCAGTCCGTACCCGGGCCGGCCCCGCCGGCCCGGGTACGGGGGAGGTCAGGCGCCGTTCACCGGAGCCCGGTCCAGCACGTACACGCCGACGTCCTCCAGGCGGTCGGGGCGCTTGAAGTCTTCGCGCTCCTCAGCCGCGCCGGTCCCCAAAAAGTAGCTTTGGGCCTGGGCGGGGTTCCACAGGATGCTGACATCACCGGTTCCGTCGAGGCTCTGGAAACTGTGGGCGACGTCGCGCGGTCCGTATACGACTCCGCCCGGCCCGACGTCGTGGACGTCGGCGGTCGCCAGGGACTCGCCGCCGATCCAGAAGCGGAACCGCCCGCTGTTGACGATCCAGATCTCGTCCTCACGGGTGTGCACGTGGAGGGGCGGCGCGTCCTCGGGCTGCAGCGTCTGGCGGATCATGAAGTACTGACCCCCCGTGGTCTCCCCTCTGAGGATCACGCCGAGTTCGGCGGTGTAGTAGCCGTAGTGCTCTATGTCCTCCGGCTGCATTACGACGGGGACTCCGTAGGGCGCCGCAGCGGGGTCCCCGCCCGTGTGGTCCTGGGCGTCGTTGACATCGTTGGCATCCATGCCGGCCACTCCTTGATCGCGTTGATTTATTTGTCTGTGCAGACAAATATTATCCTACGCGGCATCGGCCCGGATTTGAACACCCGACGGTGGCGCAGCGCTGTGGGAAAATCGACGCGTGCAGATCCGGATGCTTGGTCCGTTCGAGGTACGCACGGAGGCCGGCGTCTTGGCCGACGTGCCCGGAGCCCGGCTGCGCGGGTTGTTGGCCGCCCTCGCCCAGCAACCGGGGCGCGTGGTCCCCAAGGCGGCACTCGTCGACTGGATCTGGGGCGAACGCCCGCCCTCCGAAGCGGCAAACGCACTGCAGCGGTTGGTATCGCGGCTGCGCAGAACGCTGCCGGACGGGTCGGTCGAGGGGAGCAAGGACGGCTACCGCCTGCAGGTGGCACCCGACACGGTCGACACCGTGCGGTTCGAGGCGCTGCTGGGCCAGGCCCGCGATAGCGAGGGGCTGCGGCGGGTACGGTTGCTGCGCGAGGCTCTGGCCCTGTGGCGCGGCGCGGCCATGCAGGATGTCGGTTTGCAGGGCAGCGCGGCGTTCGACGCGGCGGTCACCCGGCTCGAGGAGCTGCGCCTGACCGCCATGGAAGACCGGTTCGAGGCCGAAGTGGACCGCAGCCGCGGTGCGGAGTTGGTCGCGGAACTGACCGACGCGGTGGCCGCGCATCCGCTCCGGGAACGGCTGGTCGCCGCCCTGATCCGCGCCCTCGCCGCGGCGGGGCGCAACACCGAGGCGCTGCTCGTGTACGAGCGCACCAGGGAGGCCCTGGCCGAACTGCTGGGCGCCGATCCCTCTCCGGAACTGTCCGCGCTGCACGTCGCCCTGCTGCGGGGCGGGTTGGGGCGGCGGGAGGAGAACCGCAAGACCAACGTGCGGGCCGAGCTCACCAGTTTCATCGGCCGCGACGCCGATGTCGCCGCGGTCCGCGAGCTCATCTCCCGGCATCGGCTGACCACATTGGCCGGGCCCGGCGGTGCCGGCAAAACCCGGTTGGCCAAGGAGACCGCGCACACGCTGAGCGGCGAGCTTCCCAACGGGGCCTGGCTGGTCGAGTTCGCGCCCATCAGCGCCGACGGCGACGTGGCGCAGACCGCGCTGGCCGGGCTCGGGCTGCGCGACACCGTTCTCGGAACGGTGCAGAGCACGGACCCTGTCGAGGGGCTGATCGCCGCGCTCGGCGAGCGGGAGATGCTGCTGATCCTGGACAACTGCGAGCACGTGATCGGTCCGGTGGCTGCGTTGGCCGAACGGGTGCTCGGGGAATGCCCGCGCTTGCGGATCCTGGTGACCAGCCGTGAGCCGCTCGGTATCACCGGTGAGGCGTTGCGGCAGGTCGCGCCGCTGGCGATGCCGGCCGGCGCCGGTTTCGCCGAGTGCGCCTCCTCGCCGGCCCTGCGCCTGCTGCGGGACCGGGCCGGTGCGGTGCGCAAGGACATCGGGACCGACGTGCACACCACGGCGTTGCTGGCGCGGATCTGCTGGGCCCTGGACGGGATGCCGCTTGCCATCGAACTCGCCGCCGCCCGGCTGCGCACCATGACCGTCGAGCAGCTCGCGAACCGCCTCGACGACCGGTTCCGCCTGCTGACCGGCGGCAGCCGTACCGCATTGCCGCGGCACAAGACGTTGCGCGGGGTGATCGACTGGAGCTGGGACCTGCTCACCGAAGCCGAGCGGACGGTCCTGCGCCGGCTTTCGGTGTTCTCGGGCGGGGCGAGCCTGGAGGCGGCCGAGCGGGTCTGCGTCGGCGACGCCGTCGAACAGCACCGGGTACTGGAGCTGCTCACCTCCCTGGCCGAGAAATCGCTGCTGGTCACCGCCGACACCGCCGCCCCGCGCTATCGGATGCTCACCACCATCAAGGAATACGCCGCCGACCGGCTCGCCGAAGCGGGCGAATCCGACCTCGCCCGCCAAGCGCACCTCGCCTACTTCACCGAACTCGCCGAGAGCGCTGAGCCGCACCTGCGCCGCGCCCGGCAACTGGAGTGGATAGCCGCGCTCGAGGCCGATCACGACAACCTCAGGGCCGCACTGCGGGGGACCATCGCGGCCGGTGACGCGCAGGCGGCGATGCGGCTCGCGGCGGCCACCGGTTGGTACTGGTGGCTGGGCGGGCGCCGGACCGAAGGCCTGGAGCTGCTGATCGCCGCCGCCGACCTCCCGGGCGAGGCGAGCGACGAGCTCCGGGCCATGACCTACGCGCTGGTGGCGCTGTATGTGACCTCCGGGCGGGGCGATGAGCACCTGGGCGCGGAATGGATCCACAAGGCGTACCGGTACAGCCGGCTCAGCCGGCGCAGTCGGCCCGACCGGCCCAGCCGCCGCGAGAACCCGCTGCTGGCATTCGTCGTCCCGCTGGAACGCCTTGTGCGGGCACCGGAGGAAGCCGTGCACGCGTTTGAGTCGCTGCTGGAGAGCGCCGACCCGTGGGTGCGCGCCATGGCCCGGTGGCTGACCTGCAAGATGCGCGAAACGCTCGGCCAAGGCGACCGCGAGGTGGCGGCCTCGCTGGAGCTGGCGCTCGCGGAGTTCCGGTCGCTCGGCGAACGGTTCGGGATATCGCTGGTCCTGTCCGAACTGGCGGGCCTGCACGCGCGGCACGGCGAGTTCGCCGGTGCCTGCGAGTACTACGAGCAGGCGGTCGCGGTGCTCACCCAGGTCGGCGCGGTCGAGGACGTCATCGAGGTGCGCACCCAGCAGGCCGTGCTGTACCGGCTGGGCGGCGAGCACGCCGCCGGCGCCGCCGCCATCGCCGCGGCCGAGCGGAGCGCCGAAGGCGTCACCTGGCCCTACGCACTGGTCAGCCTGGCGCTCGCCAAGGTGGCGCTCGCCCGCCTGGACGGCGACGCCGAGGAGGCCCGCCGCCAACTCGGCCTTGTGCGCGCCCTGCTGGGCGATGCCGCAGAGCAGCCGCACGTACGCGCCCACGTTCACGACGTGCTCGGATACCTGGCCGACGACCTCTGCGAGGCCCGCAACCACCGCATGGCCGCGTGGCAGGCGGCGGCGGAGTCCGGAGCCGCAGCGGCGATCGCCCAGATGCTCGTCGGGGTCGCGGACCTGGCGGTCCGCCTCGACCGGGATGAACAGGCGGCGCGGCTGCTCGCGGCCGGTGTCCGCGTGCGCGGGATGCCCGACCACTCCCAGCCGGAAGCGGCCAGAATCGAGCAGGACGTGCGCCGCCGCCTCGGCGAAACACGGTTCGCCGAGGCGGCGCAGGAAGGTGCCCAGGCGCACTGGTCCGAGCTGGTCGAGGCAACGCTCGCCCACTGAACGCGGCGCGTGCCCACCCGGACCGCTGGACCGGTTGCTACAGGGCTGATGGGCTCCAGGTGACCGGCAGTTCGTGGACGCCGTAGATGTTCATGTCCGTCCGCAGCCGCACCTCTTCGGCGGGGATGGCGAGTTCGAGGGTCGGGAAGCGGCGCAGCAGTCCCGCGAAACCGGCGCGCATTTCAAGGCGGGCCAGGTGCGCGCCGAGGCACTGGTGGACACCGTGCCCGAAGGCCACCTGGCCGCGGGCCCCGCGGTGGATGTCCAGGGTGTCGGGGCCATCGAAGCGCTGCGGGTCGTGGTTGGCGGCCAGCAGCGAGATGACAACGGTCGATCCCTTGCCGATGGTTTCGCCGCCGATCTCGATGTCCTCGGTTGCGTAGCGGTAGAAGATGTCGGCAACGGACAGGTAGCGCAGCAGCTCCTCGACGGCATCGGGCATTTGGCCGGGGTCGCTGCGCAGCTCGGCCAGCTGCCGGGGGTGCTGCAGGAGCGCGAAGGTCCCCAGCCCCAGCATGTTGACGGTGGTCTCGAAGCCGGCGAGCAGCAGCAGGAAGCCGGCCCCGGTCAGTTCCTCGATGGTGAGGTCTTCTTGGACGGCCAGGTCGGAGAGGACGTTCTCGTCCGGTTCCGCGCGTTTGCGCGTGACCAGTTCGGTGAGATAGCCGGTCATGGCTCCGTAGGCGGCGAGCTTCTCATCGAGTTCGACATCCCGCACCAGGAACTTTGCCGAGTTGGCCTGGAAGTCCTGCTGATCGGCGTAGGGGATCCCGAGCAGCTCGCCGATCACCAGTGAGGGCACCGGTAGCGCGAACGCGTTGACCAGGTCGACCGGCGGCTCCCGGCGCGCCAACTCGTCCAGTTGGCGCTCAGTGATGTCGGTGATCTGCCCTTCGAGGCGCTTCATCCGCTTGGCGGTGAAGGT
The DNA here is from genome assembly GCF_054778995.1 of Streptomonospora sediminis. Lineage (NCBI taxonomy): Bacteria > Bacillati > Actinomycetota > Actinomycetes > Streptosporangiales > Nocardiopsidaceae > Streptomonospora > Streptomonospora sediminis. Next base: position 3,672 of record NZ_BAAGYZ010000011.1, on the reverse strand, counting down.
ACCGGCGAGTCTGCGCCGCAACCTGGTGTGGTCCGGCGGGTCCAGGGCGATGAACAACCCCGGCATCGGCGGGGACGGTTCGGCGGCCCCGGGCATGCCGGGGATCTCGTAGGGCACGTGGAGGGCGCCGATGTCGCCCCGGGAGCTGAACCGCGTATCGGCCATGACCTTGCGGACCGCGTCGTAGCCGGTAACAAGCCAGCCCTGGTGGCCATCGGGAAAGTCCATCGGACTGATGGGGCGGGTGTCCCGTAACCGGGTGATCTCGCTGGGCGGGTCGAAGGGGCCGGCGTCGCGCTCCATGGGCAGGCCCTGGGGGATGGGAACCGGGTGACTCATCGGATTTCCTTTCCTGGCGTGCGGGGGCGGTCGATCGCTGGACTTGCCACGCGACCAACATCGGAACCCGACCTGACGCCGCCCTGTCACACCCCTGACGCGAGCGCTGACGCGGGGCAGTCCCGGGCGGACGTTCGACTCGTTGCCACGCAGCGGAAACCGCCTGGAACGGCCGGACCGCTCGGACCGCCTGTAGCGGAGAAGCGGTCCGGAGCGGCCCGACCGTCCGCGGGCGTCCCGGAGTCATTCGTGGCCGGTGTCGCCACAGGTGCCCGGCCATGGCTCCGAGGTCACGCGGCGCCTGTTGCCGCGCGCACGGCGGGCACGATTTCATGGGCCCATCGGAAACGGGCCGCCTCCTGCTCCTCGGCGGAGTCGGCGACCGAAAAGAACACGAAACCGCCCGCGCCGTAATCGTTGATCGCGGCCACCAGTTCCCCGGTCCATTGTTCGACCGTCCCACTCAGCACGGGGATCCCGTTGGCGTCGGCACTGCGGGCGACGTCGACCGGGGTGTCGGTGATGGTGCCGAACACGTTGTGGATGGTGGCGATATCGCCAGGGTTCCTGCCCGCGGCGACCGCGGCCTTGTCAACCACCGCCCGGCTTTGCGCAACCTGGTCGCTACGCCAATCCTGGGCGCCGGCCGGCATCCAGGCGTCGGCGAGCCTGCCGGTGACCGCCAGCGATGCAGGACCCATGGACCCGCTCCAGATCGGCGGCGTGGGCACCTGAGCAGGCACCAGCTTGTCGACCCGGTAGAACTCGCCGTCGAAGGTCACCGGGTCCCCGCCTGCGGTGAGCGCCTTGACCAGCGTGATGCCCTCGGCGAGCATGCGCACCGCTTCGGCCGGTGTGCGGGGCTCGACCCCGATCCGGACGATGTCGTGCCAAAGGGCGCCCGCGCCGATTCCGAGGGCGATCCGGCCGCCGGACAGGGCGGACAGCCCGCTGACGGTCCTGGCCAGAGCCGGCGCCGGCCGGCACGGCAGGTTGGTCACGGTGACCGCTCCGGTCACGTTGGCCGTCGCGCCGAGCACGTATCCGAGCGTGGCGTAGGCGTCCAACTGCCCGCCGTTGTACGGATGGTCGGTCATGGTGACCACGTCGAGCCCCGCGCGATCCGCCGCTTGGGCGTCCGAGACCACCTGACCGGGGTCGCCAGGACTGGCCGCCATGCCGTTGAACCCGGTATCGAGCCCTATTCCGAAAAGAGTCATGCGTGCGCTGCCCTTCCTTCTCCTGAACAGGCCGCCTGGATGGTCGCGGCGGGCGGCATCCCAGGTGCGGCTCCGCCCGGGGCCGGTTCCGATTGCCGGGGCGGGGGTAGGCGTCTCCCGGCAAACTCCCGATCCGGCGCCGTGCGCGTGGAATGAACGTTCATTCCAACCCTAATGGGGGTTGGCGAGCATGCAAACTCCCGTACGCCGCGGGCGGTCCAGGGATGCCGCCCGCGCAGTGGATTGCGCGGGAGTCGTAGGAGGTGACCAAGTCGACGTTCGCCGCACACGCGGCGGCGATCACCGGGCAGGTGTCCGATGACTGGGGATCCCCGCCGGGGCGGTGAGAACATGTGGTTGTGCCACGCCGTCCACCGGTCTTGTGAGACCCATCCCGTGAGGAGTGCAGTAGCGCCATGGCCAAGCCGACCGAACAGCGAGTCCGCGACCGCCGCGAGGCGATCCTGGAGGCCGCCGCGGCGCTGTTCGCTCAGCAGGGGTTCTCGGACACGTCGATGGCCGACATTGTCGAGGCGTCGGGTGTCGCGACCGGGACGGTCTACCGCTACTTCGACAACAAGGACGCGGTCGTGATGGCGGTGAGCGAGAGCGCGCTCGGCGTCCGGTTCGACCCGGACCACGGGCCCCCTGTGCCGCTCGACCAGGCGGTGAATGCGCTGATGGCGGCGGCCACCGACCCGCAGCGCAGCCGGGTCGGCAACCAGGTGTGGGCCAAGGCGACCGGTTCGGCCCGGTTGCAGTCGATGATCGCCGAGCGGCACGTCCGGGTGTGCCGATGGCTGGCCCGCTCCATCGACCGGACCTCCGGTGACCCCGGTACGGCCGCCCAGCGGCGGGCCGAAGTCATCATCTGCGCGGTAAGCGGCCTCCAGGCCCGGGTGGCGTCCGGCGTGGAGGTCGACATCGAGGCTTTCCGCGCGGAACTGTTCTCGATTGCCGGCTAGTGTGCTGCGGCCCCGGCGCGTCCTTCCTATTCGGTTTGGCAGGTGCACGCCTGCATGTGGAAGAGGCTTGCGTACGGGTCCTCCGCCGCCATCAGGGAACCGCGGTCGCCATCGCGGGCACCGGCGGGCGGTATCGGCGGTGTAATCGGGTACTGCACCAGTGAGGCGCCCGGCAGCCGGAAGGGAGGTGGTCAAAAATGGACAGGCAGCGCCTTTCGCATGTGGGGTTCGCCGCCTTCGTTTCCTGCGGTCTCCTGTTCGCCGTCCATGCCCCCGTGCAGTGGTCGGGGATCGTCGGTTACAGCGCGGGCTTCGCGATCCTGATCGTGTGGGCCTATGCGGCGGGCCGTCAGCGCCAACAGCGCAGGAGCCTTCGGCCGAAGGCTTAGCACTGGCCGGCGGCGCCGGTGCGGAACACGGGGTGGTCCTCGTTCGTTCCCTGCATCGAGTGCGACGCGACATGTCGCATCATGGACAGTGCCGGGGGGCGTACGTCCCCGAGATCCTTCGAGGACGAGGTGAGCACAATGGCCAACCTGCAGCGCCTGCTCCGGCAGGTGTTCGGTTTCATCCGCAAGAATCCCCGCCAGGCGAACCGGTACCTGCATTCGGTGAGCGAGGCCGCGAAGAAGCGCACCGGCGGCCGGTACAACCGGCACATCGACAAGGCCACCGGTGCGGCCGCAAAGTACCTCGACAAACAAAGCGGCCGTCCGGGCCACAGCTCTCGGGACAACTGGAACCCCCGGTCCGGCGGCCCGGTGCCGAAGTACCGCCCCGACGGCCACGACCACCGGCGCGGCCACTGACCCCGAGCAGGCCCGCACCGCGTGCCCCGCGTTAAGCAACACCCCTTCCCGCGAGCGGAGGGCACCGCGTCGGCACCGGGCAACGGGGTGGCGATGCAGGCGGCGGTGAGCACCAGGGCGCCGGGGACGGCGAGCAGGGCGGCCTGGGCGACCGTCATCTCCAGCACCGACTGCAGGTAGATGGGTGGAGGGCTTCGGCGGGGGCAACCACCGATTGACATCACCCGTTGCGGATGCGGTGTGATGTCGGTTTTGTCTATCCTTGACCGACCGCATCCAATGCCGGGAAGTTAGGGCGGTGGATCCATTGTCAAGGCGTGCCAGAACGCGGTCACGGGC
>NZ_BAAGYZ010000010.1:0-13069 GCF_054778995.1 Streptomonospora sediminis | reverse complement strand
GAAGCACCTTTCGCATGTCCAGAGGGGTCTGCGGTCACGCCCGCCGTGAAAGCCCGAGGCTAGGGCGTACCCGTTGCGGTCGTCGCGGTGCCGCCGTCTACCGGGATGATGGTGCCCGTGAGGTAGGACCCGGCCCGGCTGGCGAGAAACACGGCGGTACCCGCCATGTCGTCGTCGCGGCCGAGCCGGCGCAGCGGGGTCGCCGCCGAGATCTTGTCGCCGATGGCATCGAGCGTGGCGTCCATCATCTGCGACGGAAACACTCCCGGTGCTACCGCGTTCACCGTGACATGCTGTGGGCCCAGTTCCCTGGCAAGCACTCTGGTGAGTTGATGGAGTGCCGCTTTGCTGCTGGCGTAGGAGTAGTTGGGCGCCTGGGCGACGTGGATGGCGGCGATACTGCCGATGTTGATGATCCGCGCGGGATCATCGGCGGTGGCCGCCCCGCGGAGTGCGGGGAGCAGCGCCTGCACCAGCCAGAACGGCGACTTGAGGTTGAGGTCGAGCACCGAGTCCCAGGCCGCTTCCGGGAACGTCGCCAGCGGCTCGCTCCGCATCGCTCCCGCGTTGTTGACAAGGATGTCCAGGTGTTCCGAGCCGGCCATGACAAGATCCGCGAGGCGCTGGCACTCGTCGTCCTGGACAGGTCGGCGGGGATAGCTTGCACGTCGCCGAATTCGGATAGCAGCTGCTGTGCCTCCGTGCACGCGTCTGCCTTGCGTGAGCTGATGACGACGCGGGCGCCCGCCTGAAGAAGGCCGCGCGCTATCATCATCCCAATGCCCCTGGTGCCGCCAGTGACAAGGGCGTGTTTCCCATTCAGATCGAAAAGTTCTGTGCGAGTGGTGAATCGGTTGTCCGCCATTGGTCTCCGTCCCTTCGTTCGTGGACGAAACCGCCGACATGGTCGCGCATTCGGGGCAGCTGAATTGAACCGATGGGGGTAAAGCTGCAGCGCGTCTCCATGGAGCGTTGCCGGCGCTTCCGACCCAACCAGGTTGACAGGCGTTCCGGACGTCGGGGAGACCCTTGTGATCCAGGTACTGCGATACCCCCTTTCCTGGCGCGCTGACCCCGGATCCACCGGCTTGAAGCGGGTGGATGGCAGCCATTCCGAGACTGACGGTGCAACATGGCCGGGGTGCCGCGAAGGTGCGGATAGGACCGCCGACCGCCGGCGCCGGTAAAGTAGAACCGGTTCTGGTACAAGTCAGGCCCCGGCATACGGTTCGCCGGGGCCTGACTCATGCCGCGAGCCTCACACGCCGCCGGTCTTCAACTCCTGGAGGAAGGCCGACCACTCCGTGGTGGGGAACTCCAAGTGTCCGGCGGCCCGGTGCTGGGTGTCGCGTACAGCGGCACCACCGGGCGCTTCGGCGACCTCGACGCATTCGTTGCGGGTCGCCGAGTAGCTCGACTTGTGGAACGTGAGTTGGTGGGGTTGGTTCCGGTACATCAGGCTTCCTACTTACTGGGGGCCATAGCGGGTCTCGAGTAGTTCGACCATACGGGCAACGGACGCTTCGGGATGCAGCGCCATCACCCGGATGTCATCCCAGGAATCCCGGTATGTCTCAACCTCCGGCGGCTCTTCCAAATACAAGCCGTCGGTTCGGTGTTCCAGGTAGACGATCGAGGGGTCTATGGGATTGGGGAAGTCCAAAAGCGTGAAGGCGCCGGATGTGCCTGGGTGAAGACCTACATCCAGCGGCAACACCTGGATCTTGACCGTGTTGGCCTCCTTGGATACACGGATCAACTTCTCAATCTGGTCGCGCATCACATCCCGGCCACCCGCCGGACGTAGGAGCACTGACTCATCGATCACCGCCCACAACCGCGGCGCGTCCTCGCCGGCCAGGATTTCTTGGCGTTCCATGCGAACCTCGGATGCCCGCTCGGTTGCTGCCGTGTCCTGGGTATGGACGGCGCGGTCGGAGGCGGCCGCATACTCGCGGGTTTGTAGCAGGCCCGGTATCACCATGGATTGATACGTCGAGATGACTGAGGCTTCGGCCTCGAAGCCGACGTACCCGTCTGTCAGTACGTCGTCATACTTCGCCCACCATCCTTTCTCCCGCGACTGTCGCGCCAGGGTGACGAGACCCTCGCGGAACTCTTCCTCGGCTCCATAGAGGTCGGCGAGTGCGCGCACGATTACGGGGTCCGGCCGCTTCCACTTGTTCAGTTCCATGTTGGTGAGCCGACCGCGTGACCACCCAAGGCGGTCGCCTACCTGCTCCGCCGTCATGTTGGCCTGTTCGCGCAACCTCTTCAATTCGGCGGATAGCCGCCGACGTCTCACGGTCGGGCTGTGCCTGTCCGCCACCCGCACTCCCTGCCTTGTCCAGCGCTGTCGTTCTGCGGCGATGGTAGATCACCCCTCGTGCCTAGGTCTCACACAGGAGTATTCCACGAATCAAAACTTTTGTATTGAAAGTCTGGGCAACTCTTGTCACTATGGGGTCATCAGAACCGCTGCGGCCTGACCAGCCGCCAACCCCCTTGGGGTGACCATGCGAACGCTGTCCAAAAAAGTCCGAAAACGGCGAGGCCACCTGCGCCGCCCGCCTCGTGTCGCTGCCCGGGTGCGCGGTTACGTGCGCCGGCCGCCGACGCCGCCCGCTCCTCCCACGCCCGTGCACCGGCGCTGCCCGGCCTGTGGCCAGTGCGCCGTCCAGCCCTCCGGTGACGGGCTCGACGATGTCCGTGCCGCGCTTGCCGGGCCGGTGCGGGAACTGCTCGCCGCCCGTCCTGACCTTGGGCATCGCGCGGGTGTCCCGGCTGGGACGCGGTGATGGCCGGCTCGTCCGCCTGGTCCGTTTCGTCCGCCTCTGCCGGCGGGGGCGGCGGTGATGTGACCCGGCTGTCGCTGCGCGATACCGCGCGGCTGGCCGAGGTCGCGGGGAAGATGCACGCGGCGATGTATGCGGCCTCCGACGACCAGCCGTTCCTGCGGGCGCTGCTGGCCGATGCGCTGGAAGGGGTCGACCGGGTGCGGGGCCGCTGTACCTGGGTGGCCGCCGCCCGCCCCTGGCCCGTTGAGGAACACCCGCGGCTGCCGCGGCAGGCACCGCCCGCGGCGGCCCCCGGCGGCGGCGACCCGCTCGCCGAGGACCGGAACCGGCACCAGGACCCGCACCAGAACCGGCAGGACCGGCAGCAAGGGCCGCTTACCAACCGCCCGCACTACGGCGGGGGTCCGCCAACGTGACCCGCGCCGCCTGAAGACCGGCCGCGGCCGTGGAGTGTGAGGGGCACGGCCGCGGCCCCTGTGCCGTGGTGGCGGAGCGGCTTGGGTGGGCCGCCCGCCGCCACGGACGACCACGCACGATCATGCAGAAATGCCGGGATCCAGAGCTGGATCCCGGCATTTCTGCATGATCATCGCCCCAGAGGGCGGCTCAGTACGACGAAACGTGCACGTGGTCGTAGTGGTTGGCCGTGATGCTGCCGCGGTCTTCCATCATCTCCCAGCCTGCGCCGGGGCTGGCGGAGTGCCAGATGCGCTGTTCCCAGATGATGTACATGACGCCCAGCCGGTCGGCGTTCGCTTGGGCGTATTCGGCGATCTGCTGGCCGAGCTGCTGGTTGGCCGCTGACGGTGCGGCGCCGCCCGCGCTCATCATGAAGTCGCAGGCCCGGCCGGAGCCGTGTTCGCCGGGGTCGCCGGGGCGCAGGCAGCCCACGGGGTAGGGCGCGCCGAACTCGCTGACGATCTCGTCGCGGATCGCGGCCATGCGCGGCGTGGCGCCGTCCCAGCCCGGGCCGATGGCGCTGTCGGGCACACTGCCGGTGCCGGGCCCACCGGACCCGGAGCCGGGGCCCTCGGGCACCTGCTCCTCCTCGTACTTCTCGATCTTGGCCAGCACGTCCTCGCGCTTGGACTCGAGTTCGTCGACGAGGTCCTTGGCCTCTTCCATCTCGGCGTCGGCCTTTTCGACGGCTTCCTTGCGCTTGTCGTGCAGTTCGATGAGGTCGGCGATCTGGTCGCCGTGGTTTGCCGATACCTGGCCGGCCAGCGACGCGTTGTCGAGCATGTCCTGCGGCTTGCTGCTCATCACCACTTCGATGGTGGGGTCGAGTCCGCTGCCCATGTACTGGGCGGCGGCCAGCCCGGCGACGTCCTCGCGGTTGTCCTTGAGGGTGTCCTCGACCTTCTTGAGCCGCTTCTGCGCCTTCTCGACGCCCTTCTTGGCGTCGTTGAACTGCACCAGTTCGGTGTCGTAGTCCTCTTCAAGCTTTTCGGCCCGCTTGTTGAGTTCCTCAAGGCTGGGCTCGCCGTCCTGCGGATCGGCGTACACCGAGGTCGCGGGCAGCAGCAGGGCCGCTGTGATGGCGAGGCCGGGCAGCAGGAGCGCGCGGCGGAGGTTCCGCAGCGGGCTGGTGGGTCCGGCCGGGCCGGAACTCGGCATTGGCTTTTGCAGGGGTCTGTGCATGAATTTCACCTGGTGTCTGGCGCGACCGTCCGGAGGGGCGCACGGGGACGCGGGGGCGGAAGGTGCAGGTGGTCCGCACGATGCTCAAGGAGACGATACGAGATCGCGTCGTTATATGCCTAGCGGTGCGCCGAGCCTACCCGGCGGACATCCGTGGCAGGTGCAAGGGCCCGCAGCGGTCCGAAGCGGCCTGTGCGGCGCGGCGCACACGGCAGCGGCGGCGCTGTGCTTCCTGGTCACAGCGCCGGCCACAATGCCGGCCACAGTGCTGCTCACAGTGTCCGACCGAAGATACCAGGGAGGGTCTACGACAATCCGCCCAGACCGCTGGGCAGGGACGTAGCGGGCGCCTGCGGCGCGGGTTGGTTGTCGAGGAACCACGACGAGCGCCGCACTGCGCGCATGGCCTCGCGCCGGGTGTCGCGGTCGAGGCGGTCGAGGTAGAGCATGCCGTTGAGGTGATCGGTCTCATGCTGCAGGCAGCGCGCCATCAGGCCCTCGCCCTCAACGGCGATGGGTTCGTTGCGCAGGTCGACACCGGTGACCACCGCGCGCATCGCGCGTCGGGTGGGAAACGCGAGTTCGGGCACTGACAGGCAGCCTTCGTCGCCCTCTTGGACCTCGTCGGAGAGTTCGGCGATCTCGGGGTTGATGACGTAGCCGATCCGGTCTTCGACGTTGTAGCTGAACACCCGCAGTCCCGACCCGATCTGGGTGGCGGCGACACCGGCGTGCCCGGGTTCGTCAACGGTGTCGAGGAGGTCGCGGACCAGGGCCTCGGTGTGCCGGCCGAACGAGGTGACGGGGGTGGTGGCGGTCACGAGGACGGGATCGCCGAACAGGACGATGGGGCGCTTGCTCATGGCCTCCAGAGTATCCGGATGCGCGTGCCCCCCGCGCTTTCGGTCCACAGCCCCGGGACCCGAGCCATGCGGGGCTCCGGCTCCGGCGCTTTGCGGCGGCGCGCCGGCGGCGGGACTGCGGCACCGGCTGCCGTGCGCAGTGCGCCGGCCCGGATACCGCCGCGGCACGCCGCCCCGGTGTCAGGCCGGCTGGGCGTTCAGGGAGTCGTCCAGGACCATTTCGATGTAGTCCAGTGCGGCCCGCCGGCGGTCCAGCGCGCTCTGGTACAGCGACGGCAGTCTGCTGCCCCGGCGCACCCGCAGGCACTCGTTGACGATGCGCTGCCAGCGCTCCGGGAACGCGTGCAGGGCGTACATGCCCGCGGCGGACTTCGAGGTGATCTCGCCGGTGCGCAGGGTGAAGTGCAGCCGGCTCACGCTCAGCACGCTCCATGACGGTGCCAGCGAGCCCAGCGCCGCCAGGCCGCGCGGGGTGACCAGGCGGCCGGCCTTGGCCCGCCAGCGCCGCCAGTGCTCGTCGAGGTTGCCGAAGGACCAGGCGCGCAGGCTGGCCGGGTTGTCCCACACGTCCAGCTCCACCGGCAGCGGGCCGCGTACCGTGACGCCGCGTTCGGCGAGGACGTGCCAGGTGACGGGGTTGACATCGGCGCCGGCGCGCGCCTTGAACCGGCCGCCGAGCACCGAGGCCACCGGCCCGCAGGCCGCGGGGTCGTCGGCGAGGTCCTCCCAGGTGACGTGGATGCCGTTGAACTGGGGGCCGGGGTTTTCGGAGCGGGTGCGCGCGTGGGCGCGGCGCAGCGCTTCGCAGTCGGCGGCGGTCGGGGTGCGGGGGGTGACCACCACGAAGTCGACGTCGCTGGCGTGGGGCCGGAAGTCGCCGAGCGCCACCGAACCGGTCAGATATAGGCCTTGGACCAGCCCTGGCGCCTCGCCGTCCACATTGCGCAAAAACGCCTGAGCCAGGGTCTGCACGCGCGGGTGGATCACCATGTGGTCTCCAGTCGTGGTCGTACCAGGTTGTGCGGTTTGCGGGTTCCGGGTTTCGGCCGCAGCCGGCGCATAGCGTGCGCAGTGCGGCCGCCGGGGGCGAGGCAAGGGCCGTCGGCGTCCGGATCCGGCCAACCGCTGCGCGGCCGACCGCTGGTCGCCCAAGGCCGGGCGGAGCGGATCGGCGAAGCATCTGACCAGGTCGCGTCCGTAATTCCATAGTCTGAGAGGCGTGGACGGCCGCTGGCAAGTCATCGCGCCGGATCCGCACCCTGCCCCCAGCGTTCGGGTGGTGCCACGGGTAGCCCGTGTGGTGGTGCCAGCACCCTTGTGTTCTTGAGTTGGCGTCTGTCCGTGCGGGCCCGGCTGAAACTTCCGCCCGAATGTACCCGGTGAGCGTGCCCGCCGCGGCGCCCGCGCTGCCGCCGTGCCCCCGTAGGGCCGGCGCCGGAAAACCGGCCGGCGCCGGCCCCTGCCGTGCGCCGTGCCCCGGCCGCCCGCCGCCCCGCGGCGGGGATTCTCCGGTGCTCGGGTCGGAATTGGCGCCTTTCTCCACGTGGCCGATTGTTTGCATTTGCATTTGCATGGGCACCGGACGTTAATGTCCGGGGCAATGGAAGTGCTCGCCCCGGTGCGGCCATTGCCGCCGGAACTGCGCCGCGCCATTTGCCCGCTGGGCCGACCTCTGTAGAGAAGCCGTCCGCAAGCCCGGCGCACGCGGGCGATCAGCGCTTTTGCCCACCCGGACCGCCGACCGCGGAGAAAATGGCGCGCCCGGCGGCCGCCCCTATGGAAAAACGGAACACCAACCGTTAACATCATATGTTGTATGAGCGTACGATCGGTCAGTATCTGCGAACCCGTCCCGGTGAAACATCGTTCCAAGGCGACCCGTTCCGAACTTTACCCTCGCTTTAGTGTGCTCATCCACGTTCTTGTCGCCTGTTTTTCCGCGCGTAACGCGAGGTCATTCGGGTGAAACCGCCGGTCCATAGGCTGCCGTACCAGGATCGGCGTTCTCGGCGATTTCAAGGAGATTGATATGGTGCCGACCATGGTGCTCGTTGCGGACGATTCGCAGGATACGGACCGCAAGGAAGCCTTCCGCGATCTGGCCGACGCCGTCGCACAGCGGGGCGAGGCCCCGGTCGTATCCGCATTCGGTTCGCACCGCGAGGTCCACCGGGCCGTCCACTCGGTCGAGGGGCCCATGGCCGTGATTCCGGCCTACCTCGCAGGCGGCGACTTCGCGAGTTCCAAAGTGTTTTCCGGGCTCGACCTCGGGGGCCGCCTCGACGCCTGCTCGACCGCGCCGCTGGGTGCGGTGCCCTCGATGGTCGCCGACCTCGCGAGCCGGCTGGCCGATTCCGCCTGGACCAGCGGCGACGGCGTTGTGCTGGCCGCCGACGGCAGCACCGGCCAGGACGAGCGCCAGGCCGTCACCGACGTCGCCCGGATGCTCAGCCGCCGGCTCGGCTCGCCGGTGCAGGTGGGCTACCTGCACTCCTGGGCTCCCTCGGTGAGCGACGCCGTCGAGCGGCTCCGGCGCAACGGCCGCGACCAGGTCGCCGTCGCCGCCTGGCGGCTGGTCGAGGACCGCGATTACGAGCGCCTGCACGAGATGGGCGCGGTCTCGGTCACGGCTCCGCTGTGGCCCTCCGAGATCGTGGTCGACAGCCTGCTGGCCCAGCACCGCGCCGCAAAGGCCCGGTTGGCGGCCTGATCCGGGCCGCTGGTGAGCCACTGCGCATTCCTCCCCGCCGCGCAGCGCGCCCGCGCCACCGTCCAGGCGCGGCGAGCGCTCAGCGGCGGGTGCGGGGCCGGGCGGCGCCATCGCCCGGCCCCGCACCGCCGGTGTCCCATCCCGCACCCAAGGGGGCCCCGGCCGTGTGCGGCACCGCACGATGCGGTAGCGTCATCATCCCGCTGCTGACCGTGACCGCCCCGGCGCGGCAGCAAGCCCTTAACTCGATGGCGAGTGGTCCTCCAGTGTTCCCCCAGGAGGTGACCGGCCACGGTGTGCGGTCCGCCGACCCGAGCCGCCGGTTGCGGTCCCCAGGCGCGCGTGCGATGCCGCCGCCGCATTGGCGTGCGATGCCGAGTTCACCCGATTCGTCCCGCGTGTCCTTGGACAAGGGGAGGAGTGCCGGTTGAGTGGGTAGGTCCGCCAGTGCGTCCCGCACCTCCAGCCGCGCGCCGAATACTCGGAGAGTGGTCACAGTTCGGTAACGCTAACCGCAGGTCCGGGGTCAGGCCGATGCACAAGGTGGGCTCATGAGTGACGTCACAGAGCAGTTGGTCGATGAAAAGCAGAGGAAGCGGCTGGTCGCGAGGTTCGGTTCCGGCGCGGTCGACTGGTTGGCGGGCCTGCCGGCACTCGTCGAGGAGCTGGCGGCCCAGTGGAAGCTCACCATCGACGGCCCGGCACCGCACGGCCGCACCTCGGTGGTGCTGTTCTGCCGCCGGGTCGACGGTACCCCCGCGATCCTCAAGGTCTCGCCCGATCCGGGGCTGGGGACCTCCGAGGCCCGTGTGCTGCGGCTGTGGGAGGAAACCGGCCGGGTACCCGCCGTCTGGGATGTCGACGCCGACCGCGGCGCCGTGCTCCTGGAGGCCATCGGCACCGGACGCACCGTCGCGCTGGTGGGCGAGCTGCCGGATATGGCCGACATCGCGGCGCTGATCGCCGACCTGCACGGGGTGGACGTCCCCTGCAACGAGCTGGGCGAACTGCACCCGCTGGACAGCCGGATGAACTTCCTCTTCGACATGTGGGAGCGCGAGCGCCAGAACGGGCCGGCCGCCGACGTGATCGCCACGTCGGTGCTGCACCGCGGCCACTCCCGCGCGCGCGACCTCTCCTACGGCGAAGAGGGGGTCGTGCCGCTGCACGGCGATCTGCACCCCGGCAACATCCTCTACGGCGGCTCCGAGCGCGGCCTGGTGGCGGTCGACCCCCGGGCCTGTGTCGGCGACGGCGCGTTCGACGCCGTCGACTGGGCGCTGTGGCAGGCCGAGAGCCTGGAGGAGGTCGACCGCCGCGTGGCCGTGCTGTCGGCGGGCATCGGTGTCCCCGGCGACCGGCTGCTGGCCTGGTGCCGCGCGTCCGCTCCGCTGCTGGCGGTGGCCCAGGCCAACCGCGGCCGCGACTCCACCGCGCACTTCGCCCTGCTCATGGAGCTGGCCACGGGCTGATCACCGTGCAGGCGGGCCGGCCGGACGCAACGGCCGGTGCCGCCGCCCGGCCGGGGCCGGCCATTGGCGGATGCTCCAGAGGCGGACCCGCCCCGACCCCGGCCCGGCCAAGCGGGCGAGCGGGCCGGCGGGCCGCCTCAGCCCTTTACGAACCGGTAGCCCATGCCCGCCTCGGTGATGAGGTACAGCGGGTGCGCCGGGTCGGGTTCGAGCTTGCGGCGCAGCTGCGCCATGTACACCCGCAGGTAGTTGGTCTCGCTCTGGTAGCTGGGCCCCCACACGTCGTGCAGTAGTTGGCGCTGGCTGACCAGCCGCCCGGCGTTGCGTGCGAGCACCTCCAGGATGTGCCACTCCGTGGGGGTGAGCCGCACCTCCTCGGTGCCGCGCATCACCCGCTTGGCGCCAAGGTCGACGGTGAACGCGCCGGTGGCGACCACCGGCGCCTCCTCGACGTGCATGGAGCGGCGCTGGGCCGCGCGGATGCGGGCCATCAGCTCGTCCATGCCGAACGGCTTGGTGACGTAGTCGTCGGCGCCGGAGTCGAGGGACCGCACCTTTTCGCTGGCGGAGTGGCGCGCGGAGAGCACGATGATCGGGACCGAGGTCCAGCCGCGCAGCCCTTCGATGACCTCGCCGCCCTCCATGTCGGGCAGCCCGAGGTCGAGCAGTACCACATCGGGCTGGTTCTTGGCGGCGGCCTGCAGCGCGGCGGCGCCGTCGAAGGCGGTGTCGACGTCGTAGCCGCGCGCCCGCAGGTTGATCCGCATGGCGCGGATGATCTGCGCGTCGTCGTCGACGACCAGGATCCGCATCGTCACACCTCGGTCTCAGGGGCGGCGCCGTCCGGCGCGGGTGGGGAGCCGGCGGGGGGCTGGGGGGCGGCGCCGTGCGCTGTGGGCGGTGCCTGTCCGCTGCGCGCAGGGTCGGCCGTGGTGCTGTGCAATGTGAACACCATGGTGAGGCCGCCGCCCGGGGTGTCCTCGGCCACCAGGCTACCGTCCATCGCCTCGGTGAAGCCGCGCGCCACGGCCAGGCCCAGCCCGATCCCGGTGCCGCGCGGCGCGTCGCCGAGCCGCTGGAAGGCCTCGAAGATGCGGTCCTTGTGCTCGTCGGGCACGCCGGTGCCGTGGTCGGCGACCCGGAGTTCGACGGTGTCGCCCAGGGCGCTGGCCGACAGCCGGATGGGCGGCCGCCCCGCCGGGTTGTGCCGGGCCGCGTTCTGCACGACGTTGGCCACCGCGCGCTCCAGCAGCCCGGTGTCGGCGCGCACCCGCGGCAGGTTGTCGGGCACGTCCACGCACACGGTGTGCGGCGGGATCCCGATCAGCGTGGCCGGGACGACCTCTTCCAGGCCCACGGCGCGGATCTTCGGCTGGACGGTGTCGGTCTGCAGCCGGCTCATGTCCAGCAGGTTGTCGACCAGGCTGTTCAGCCGGTCGGTGGATTCCTCGATGTTCTCCAGCAGTTCGCCGCGGTCTTCCTCGGCGAGTTCGATGTCGACCGAGCGGAGGCTGGAAACGCTCGCCTTGATCGAGGTCAGCGGGGTGCGCAGGTCGTGGGAGACCGCTGCCAGCAGCGCGGTGCGGATCTTGTTGCGGGCCGCCTGGCGCTTGGCCTCGGCGGCGTCGTGGGCGAGGCGCTGGCGCTCCAGCGCGATGCCGATGTGGGTGGCAAAGGCGCTGAGGATGCGGCGGTCGGCGGCGGGCAGCATGTGGCCGCGCAGCGCCAGCGCGAGGGAGTCGGTGACCGAGACCAGGGCGTCGGCCTGGTCGGGGGAGTCGCACGGGGCCTCGCCCACGCACTCCACCCGGGTCCACTCGCCGGAGTCCTCCTGGCGCAGCAGCGCCACCGAGCGCTGCCCGAAGGTTTCGCGGATGCGCCGCAGCAGGGCCGGCAGCGGTTCCTGGCCGTCGATGACGCTGCCTGCGAGCAGGCTCAGGGTGCTGGCCTCGGCCTTGGAGCGGCTGGCCTGCAGCGCCCGGCGTTTGGCGAGGTCGACGACGAACGCCACCAGCACCCCGACCAGCACGAACACCGCCAACGCCAGCCCGTTGTCGGGCCGTTCGATGGCCAGCCCGTAGCGCGGCGGGGTGAACAGCAGGTCCAGTAGCAGCGTGCTCCACACCGCGCTGACCAGGGCGGGCCACAGCCCGCCGACCAAGGCGGCGGCGATGGTCGAGACGAGGAACAGCAGCACGTGCGTTGTCAGCCCGGCGCTTTCGGGCGCCGGCAGTAGCAGCGTGGCGGCCAGCACCATCGGACCCAGCAGGCCGATGACCCAGCCCCACGCCCGCCGGGCGCGGCCCAGGCTGCCCGCCAGCGGGGGGAGCAGGTTGCGCCCGCGCCCGACCTCCTCGTGGGTGACGATGTGCACGTCGATGTCGCCGGATTCGCGCGCCACGGTGGCCCCGACACCGGGCCCGAACATGTACTGCCAGGCGCGCCGCCGCGAGGACCCCAGCACGATCTGGGTGGCGTTGACCCCGCGGGCGAACTCCAGCAGCGCGGTGGGGATGTCGTCGCCGATGACCTGGTGGTAGGTGCCGCCCAGCTCGGCCAGGAGTTGGCGCTGGTCGGCGATCACATCGGGCAGCGGGTGGGCCAGGCCGTCGCTGGCGACCACGTGCACGGCCATCAGGTGGCTGGGCTGGGGGCGGCCGCCGCGCGAGCGGGCGGCCACGCGCGCGGCGCGGCGGAGCAGGGTCTCGCCTTCGGGTCCGCCGGTCAGCGCGACCACGACGCGTTCGCGGGCCTCCCAGGTCTGGCGGATCTTGTGTTCGCCGCGGTAGAGGGCCAGGCCTTCGTCGACGCGGTCGGCGACCCACAGCAGGGCCAGTTCGCGCAGCGCGGTGAGGTTGCCTTCGCGGAAGTAGCTGGAGAGGGCGGCGTCGATCTTCTCGGCGGGGTAGATGTTGCCGTGCGACATCCGGCGGCGCAGCGCGTGCGGCGACATGTCGCACAGCTCGATCTGGTCGGCGCGCCGCACGATCTGGTCGGGGATGGTCTCGTGCTGGCGCACCCCGGTGATCTGCTGCACGACGTCGTTGAGCGATTCGACGTGCTGGATGTTCAGGGTGCTGATGACGTCGATGCCGGCGTTGAGGAGTTCGTCGACGTCCTGCCACCGCTTGGCGTTGCGGGTTCCGGGAACGTTGGTGTGGGCGAGATCGTCGACGACGGCGACCTTCGGGGCGCGCCCCAGCGCGGTGTCGAGGTCGAGCTCGCCGGGGCCGGACCCGCCAACGGGCGGCAGCCGCGGCAGGACCTCGAAGCCGTCGAGCAGTTCGGCGGTGCGCGGCCGGTCGCGGGTCTCTACCAGGGCCGCGACAACGTCGGTGCCGCGCTCGCGGCGCCGTTGCGCCTCGCTGAGCGCAGCGTAGGTCTTGCCAACGCCGGGGGCGGCGCCTAGATAGATGCGGAGCTTGCCACGTGCCACGCTTCCATTGTGGGCGAACCTGCCGGGTAAGCGAAGCAGGTGCTGCCCGTGAACACTTGGTGGCCTCCGATTCCGCCTTGTTTTGGGCAATGCCGGGAAGTTAGGGCGGTGGATCCATTGTCAAGGCGTGCCAGAACGCGGTCACGGGC
>NZ_BAAGYZ010000009.1:0-134704 GCF_054778995.1 Streptomonospora sediminis | reverse complement strand
GATCTTCGGCGCCCTTCGCCATGCCCGCAGCCGGTTCGGGAAACTCCCATCAACGATCTAGCCGGCGGTGAGCCGTGGGCGGCGAAAACCCGTGACCGGCACTCGCCGCGCCCGCGTGATATCGCCCGGCGGCACCAGGGAAATCAACGCGTCCTCCCAGGTGGCGGCGGGCGAGATCGTCGGCTATCTGGGGCCCAAAGGTCCCACCACTTTTGTGTCACCCTCTTGAGCGGGGAGGTACCCCTCACGAGGACCGATAGCCCTACCGGTGCCGACGCCGGCATTGGAACCGGAACACCGTTCGGTCGGCTCGGAGATCAGCTGTCTTCGGCCCAGATGACCAGGGCGAGGAGGTCGCCGTCCTCGTTCCGCGCCACTTCCGCATCGACGAAGCCGCATGTCACAGGAAACACGAGAACGTTCGCCCCGGAACTCGGATCGGCGATCACACTGGGATAGTTTCCCGGTTTGGCGAGGACGTCGGCGGAACCCGCCGCCTCCTCCATCCAGGGAATGGTCTCGCTCTCACGTTCGAACCAGCGCTTGATCGCCGCATCCTCCGACCGGTCGGTGCACAGGAACGCGCAGTCCTCTACCCACGCTCCCGAATCGTCGTTGAAGTGGCTCCACTGCGCGTCGGCCACCTGCTCCCAGGGCGCAAAGGGCAGGACCAGTATGTGCACGGGAAAGTGCGGCGATTCGTGCTCACCGGAATCGTAGGCCGACGCGTAGACCGGGTGCGTGCCCGGAGGAGCCGGGTACCTGAATCCTCCGTCCATAAAGTGCTTCGGGTCTGTCCACATCACCCTGTCGTCGCCGGCCACCACGAGATCTCCCACCCGGCCGACCCATTGCGAGTCGTCTGCCCAACGTTGCAGTCGGCGCAGGATGGTCTTAACGGAATCGACAGCGGGATCCGACGTTTCATGTTCCATGCCGCGCATGGTTCCACAGGGCCGGGACATTCCGGCCGGACGGCGACCTGGCCGGGCCTGCACGCCCGCCGCGCCCTCGCCGCGGACGCTGGTGGTGGATCCGGACGGGACACATCCGCCCATCGAGGTGTCCGGTGCGCGAACGGCCGGTGTCGAGGGCCCGCGCCAGTGGCTGGAGCTGCGCGGTAACCCGGCGGCGGTGTTCGCCCAGGTCACGGCGCGGTACCCGATCGCCGACATTGCCTTGCGCCAACCCGACATTGAGCAGGTGGTGCGGCGCATTTCCCCAGACCAGCGGCATTGACGGCCTTCCGGGACCCACCGGGCACCACCCATGGGCAACGGAGTGTCATCGGGACTTCATCAGAGCGTGTCCGTAGCCTCTACCTGCGGACATGACGGGGCCGGACCATCGCCTGCGGACGTCATTCCGATCCGCAGCCTGATCCTGCTGGAGGTCCCGACTTGTCCGCCACCCTGCGCCGTTCCATCCCCGCCTCCCCCTCCGCCCGCCCCGCCAAGGCCCGTACGCCCGCTGATTTCGGTCGGCGCCGGTTCTTCGGAATCGGCTCGGCCTCGGCCGCAGCCGTCGCCCTGGGCACCGGGCTGTTCTCGTCCCATCCGGCCTCCGCCGACAAAGCCAAGACCGGCTTTGCCTTTACCTTGGGCGTGGCCTCCGGCGAGCCCACCCACGACGGGTTCGTGCTGTGGACCCGCCTGGCCCCCGACCCGCTGGCCGCCGACGGAATGGGCGGAATGCCGGCCGAATCCGTCGACGTCGAGTACGAGGTCGCCCTCGACGCCCGGTTCAGACGCGTGGTGCGCCGCGGCACCGCGGTCGCATCGCCCGAACTGGGGCATTCCGTCCACCCGGAGATCTCCGGGCTGAGCCCGGCGCGCGAGTACTTCTACCGTTTCCGCGCCATGGGCGAGCTCAGCCCCGTCGGGCGGACCCGCACCGCTCCCCCGCCGATGTCGATGACCGGTTCGATGGCCTTTGCGTTCGCCTCCTGCCAGAAGTGGGACCAGGGCCACTACACCGCCTATGAGCACCTCGCCCAGGAGGACCTGGACCTGGTGCTGCACCTGGGCGACTACATCTACGAGTACCCGATCGAGTCCGAGGTGCGCGGCAACGTGCCCGACCACCTGCTGGTGGAGACCACCAAGCTGGAGCACTACCGGGTGCGCTACGCCCTCTACAAGTCCGACCCCCACCTGCAGGAGGCCCACGGGCGGTTCCCGTGGCTGGTCACTCCGGACGACCACGAGGTCGACAACAACTGGGCCGACGAGGTCTCCCAGGACGACGACCCGCCGGCGGAGTTCCGCAACCGGCGCGCAGACGCGTTCCAGGCCTACTACGAGAACATGCCGCTGCGCCGCTCCTCGATGCCCGACGGCCCCGACATGGGCCTGCACCGCCGGGTGGGCTACGGCCGACTGGCCGACTTCACCATGCTCGACACCCGCCAGTACCGCGACAACCAGGCCTGCGGCGGGCGGCTGGTCGAGGACTGCCCCGAGCGTTTCGACCCCGACCGCTCCATCCTGGGCGAGGAGCAGCGCAATTGGCTGATCGACGGATTCGGCCGTTCGCAGGCGCGCTGGCACGTACTGGGCAACCAGTCGCCCATGACCCAGACCGACAACCAGCCCGGCGACGGCGCCACCGTGTGGATGGACCCGTGGGACGGCTACGCGGCCGACCGCGAGCGGGTGCTGCAGGCCGCTGCCGAGCAGGGCGTGCGCAACCTGGTGGTGGTCACCGGCGACCGGCACCAGAACTACGCCGCCGACCTCAAGGCCGACTACCGCGACGAGAACGCGCCGACGGTCGCCACCGAGTTCGTGGGCACCTCGATCACCACCAACGGCGACGGCTCGGACATCAGCGACGAGGGGCGGCTGTTCCTGGAGGCCAACCCGCACTTCCGGTTCGTCAACGAGCAGCGCGGCTACGTGCGGTGCTCGCTGTCGCCGTCGGAGTGGCGCACCGACTTCCGGGTGGTGCCCTACGTGACCCGGCCCGGGGCGCCGGTCTCGACCCGGGCGACGTTCGTGGTGGAGGACGGCACCGCGGGCGTGGGGCCCCAGCCCTGAGGGGTGTATCAGTGCCGGCGCCGGTGCCGGTATCGGCGTCCGTATCCGTGTCCGCATTCCCGCGCCCGCGCCGCGGCGGGGGTCACCGCCCGGTGCCTCCGCCGGCGGCGGGCGCCGTACCCGTACCCGTGCCAGCACCTGCCAGGACCTTGGCGGTGTAGGCGGCCAACTCCGCGCGCAGGTGCTCCCGGGAGTGGCCCGCGCCGACCAGGTGGTCGAGGAGGTCGGCGCGCACCGCCGCGAGCAGTGCGTGGGCGGCGAATCCGGCTCCGCTGAAGCCGGGGATCCCGTCCAGCATGCCGCGCAGCACGGAGTGCCACCCCTCGTAGTGGCCCGCGCTGTAAGGGCTGCCGAGCCCGGCTCCCTCCAGCGCGAGCGTGAGGTGGCGGTAGTCGAGTTTGAAGCACAGGACCGCGTCGAGTACGGCGGGCACGCGCTCGGCGGGCGGGGTGGCGGGGCCCAGGGGCGCCGGTCCGTCCTCAAGCGCTTGGCGCAGCGGCGCGGAACGGGCTTGGTACAGCTCCATGATCAGTCCGGTGCGGTCGCCGAAGCCGCGGAAAAGCGTGCCTTTGCCGACCCCCGCGGCGGCGGCGATGTCGGCCATGCTCACGTCCTCGGGGCGGTCGCAGGTTGCGAAGAGCTCATCGGCCGCCCCCAGCACCGCCTCGCGGTTGCGTGCGGCGTCGGCGCGGGGCTTGCGCTCGGACACGGGGTTCCCTCCCGATTTGCATAAGCGGACCCGCGGTCCGTATATTTCAAAACGGACCGCAAGTCCGTATTCTACGGGAAGGAACTCCGGTGACCGCACCGACACAACCGGCGGAGCTGTTCCGCCACGGCCTGCAACTGCTGCTCGACAAGAACATCCCCGCCTGGGTCGACCTCTGGGCCGACGACGGCGTCTTCGAGTTCCCCTTCGCTCCCGAGGGCTGGCCCAAGCGCCTGGAGGGCAAGGCCGCCGTCGCCGACTACATGCGCTCCTATCCCGACCACATCGACATGCGCGAACTCCCCGAACTGCAGATCCACGAGATGGCCGACCCGGCGACCATCGTCGTGGAGATGCGCGCGCTGGGCACCCTGGTCGAGACCGGCGCACCCTTCGACATGACCTACATCGCCGTGGTGTCGTTCGCCGACGGCCGCATCACCCGCTACCGCGACTACTGGAACCCGCTCGTCCTCACCGAACACGGTGCGGCGGCCGACTTTGCAGGGAGCGACCGGTGACCGGCTCCGCCACCACCGCACTCGTCATCGGCGCCACCGGCACCACCGGCAGCCGCGTTGCCGCACTGCTCGCAGCCGGGGGCCACCGCGTCCGGGCCGCCGCCCGCGGCCCGCACGCCGCAGCCGCCGGCACCGAAGCGGTCCGCTTCGACTGGTACGACCCCGCGACCCACGACGCCGCGTTGGACGGCGCAGAGGCGGTCTACGTCGTCCCGCCCATCGGCGCGGCCGCACCCGCCGATACCGTGCTGCCCTTCCTGGAACGCGCCCGCAGGGCCGGCGTGCGCCGCGCGGTGCTGCTCAGCTCCTCGGCCGTGCCCGCCGGCGGCCCTGCAACGGGCAAGGTGCACGCGGCCCTGCCGGATGTGTTCGACCAGTGGGCGGTGCTGCGGCCGTCGTGGTTCATGCAGAACTTCACCGGCGACCACGTACACGCCCGAACCGCCCGCGAAGAAGGCGAGATCCGGACCGCGGCGGACAGCGGGCGGGTGCCCTTCGTCGACGCCGACGACATCGCGGCGGTCGCCGCCCGGGCGCTGACCGACGAGCGGGCCCCCAACACCGACCTGGTGATCACCGGACCCGCGGCACTGAGCTACGACGACGCCGCGGCGGTGCTGTCGGAGGTCACCGGGCGGACCGTCACGCACCGGCGGCTGACCTACGAGCAGATGCGCGACCGGCTGGAGCGGTTCCTTCCGGCGGAGTTCGCCGCGGTGCTCGCCGGGCTGGACCGGCTCATCGCCGAAGGCGCCGAGGACCGCACCACCGACACCGTCGAACGGGTCACCGGGCGCCCTCCGCGCGATTTCCGCACCCATGTCGAGCGCCATCAAGCCGGCAATGGCGGACCGGCAGCGGTGAACCGGTAGCAGCGGGCCGGCCGTGCAGGTGCGGCTGTGCTCAGGCCGAGCCCGTTGCGCCCCCGGGCGACGAGCGGCCCCGTGCGGCGGCGACCAGCCCGCTGCGGCCGTCCCGCAGCGGGTGCGGCCGCCCGTTGCGCGGGGCGGCGCCCGCGCCTTCCCAGCCTGCGACCCGCGAAGGGTCCAGGTTGAGCAGGTCCAGCGTGCTCTCGCCGGCGCACAGCGCGTCGACGACCCGCTGGTCGGCGTCGACCGCCTCGACGGTGCCGGACACGATGGCGGTGGCGCGCCCCCGCGGCAGGCACACCGCGCCGTCGTCGTCGGCGACTATCCAGTCGCCGCGGCGCACCGGCGCGGGCGCCTGGTCGCCGTTGAGCAGCACCTGGCGGCCGACCTCGCCGCCGGCGTCGTGGCCGGGAGTGCGCACCGAGACTCCGGCGCTGATGACGGGCAGTCCGGTGCGGGCGATGGCGGCGACGTCGCGTACGCAGCCGTCGAGGACGATGCCGGCCAGGCGGCGCATGCTCGCCGCCACTGCCAGGATCTCGTCGACGTAGCCGTACTCGGGTTCGCCGGAGACGTCCACGACCAGGGCGGTGCCGGGCGGCGCCTGGGCGACGGCGACGTGCAGGGCCAGGTTGTCACCCGGTGCGCAGCGCACGGGCAGCGCCGTGGCGGCGAAGGACGCCCCCGGCCAGACCGCGAACAGGTGCGACCCCAGCGGTTGGGCCCCGCACCGTGTCAGCGCGGCAGTACCCATCGCGGTCATGGTGTCCGCAAGCGCCACGTCAGCCTCCCATTGCAACCGCACCCGGCGGGCAGGTCCGGGCCCTGACCGCCCTGCCCGCCGCCCGAACGGGGCGGCGATCCCCCGGCGCGGGCGGCGCTGCAGGGGGAGCACCGGGCTCTTCCCTGCGACCCGACTGTCCATATACTCGTTGGTAACTTAACGGGAACGCAAGACGTGCGGCGAGCGAACACCAAAAACGTTACCGCCGGTTACACCGTGCGGCCCCCACCGGGGCAGGCGCCGGCGGAGCGCCCTTGGCCGGGGCCGGCTGCCAGCTCGGCGACGGTGTCCAGCACCGCGCGGGCGGCGGCCGCGTCGTGCACGCGGAAGACCCGCGCCCCCTGCCACGCCGAGACCGCCAGTACCGCCAGAGTGCCCGGCCCGCGCCCGCTGACGGGCACGTCCAGCGTCTCGCCGATGAAGTCCTTGTTGGACACCGCCACCAGCACGGGCCACCCCGTGGCGGCCAGCTCGTCCAGCCGGCGGGTCAGCTCCAGCGAGTGGTAGGTGTTCTTGCCGAAATCGTGGGTGGGGTCGATCAGCACCCGGTCGGGGCGCACCCCCAGCTCCACCGCCCGCCGGGCCAGTCCCGTCACCGTGCCGACCACGTCGGCGGCCACGTCGCCGTAGCGCACCCGGTGCGGATCGTTGCGCGGGGCCAGGCCGCCGGTGTGGCTGCACACCAGCCCGGCGCCCGCCGCGGCGGCCACCCGGGCCAGCTCCGGGTCGGCGCCGGCCCAGGTGTCGTTGATCAGGTCGGCACCCGCCGCGGCGCAGACGCGGCCCACCTCGGCGCGCCAGGTGTCCACCGAAATGACGACCCCGGGGTGGCGCGCCCGCAGTTCGGCCACGAACGGGGCGGTGCGGTCGATCTCCTCGGCGGGGGTGACATGGGCGCCGTGGCCGGCCTTGACCCCGCCCACGTCCACGATGTCGGCGCCGGCGGCCACGGCGGCGTCGGCGGCCTCCAGCGCCGCGTGCCAGGCGAAGGTCGCCCCGTTGTCGTAGAAGGAGTCGGGGGTGCGGTTGACCACCGCCATCACCGCGTGGCGGCCGGGGCCGAACTCGCGGCCGCGCAGCCGCAGCGTTCCCGCTCCCGGCTGCGCCCAGGTCCCCGCCGCGCCCGGCGCCGCCTCGTCGTCCATTCCGCCCCGCCCTGTACCGGTGGTCGGCACGCCTGCCCGCCCGCCGCCGCGCACCCCGCTGCCCCACCGCACGCCCGGCGGCGCGCGGTGGGCCTGCCCTGCGGCGTACAGCGGCGGCGGGGCGGCGATGGCGGTGCCGAGTGTCGAGTATCGACCTCAGGCCGCCGGGACGGCGTCGCCGTCGTAGCGCTCCTTGGTCACCGCCAGATGCTCCCAGGTCTCGACGTAGGTGACGTCGGGACAGGCGCGCACGGTCTCCAGCGCCTCGACCAGCGACGGGCGGTCGGCGGCGCTGGCCGATCCGATGATGTCGTAGCGCCCGAAGCCCGTGGCCAGGAAGGAGACCCCTGACAGGCTACCCAGCTGCCCGGCCAGCGCAGCCGAGTCGCCGCGGCAGCGCAGCCCGAATCCCACCTGTTCACTGGCGCCGACCAGGGCCGGCTCGGCGATCGCGGTGACATGAATCACGCCGGCCTCGATCAGCCGCACCACGCGCGAGCGCGCTGCCGCCTGGGACAGCCCGACTTGGCGCGCGAGCTCGGCGTAGGAGGCGCGGCCGTCCTTCTGCAGATGGCGGACCAGCCTCCAGTCCAGCGGGTCGATGGAGATCTCCCGCAGTTCGCGCACACTGCTGTAGGCGTCCTTGGCGATGGCACCGCCGCGGAACGCCTCGGCCCCGACCACCCCGCTCAGCGAGCGCAGCACGCCCAGTTCCTTGGCGAGCGCGTCGTCGTCGCGCACCCGGACATGGGCCACAACCGGGAAGCGCCCGGCGGTCTGCGCGGCGAACACCACGGCCTCGCGGCCGGCCAGCTCCTCCAACACCGGGGAGACAGGTCCGGAAACGCGGAATGAAATATGGGCGAACACCTCCATGCCTAGTACGCCGGCGTGCAAGACGCCGACGATCCTGATGGCCCCTGCGCCCACGAGGTGCTTGACGCGCGCCCGGACAGCTGTCCGGGAGAGTCCCACGCCGTCGGCGAGTGCCTGGTAAGTAGCTCTTCCGTCCCCCTGCAGCGCTCTGATGAGCGCGGCATCGACCGCATCGAGCACGATTGCATGCCTTTCCCTCACATGACGGTGCCCTTTCCCCCCGGGCACCGCCCCCTCCTGCGGCCAGATCATGGCAGTTGTTGCGACGGTTAACTACTGATCACGAAAGAAACAAGGACGACTTTGGCCCTCCATCCCCGGAGATACGGACATTCAGCCTGGTATACCGACATCCCAGACACGTAACAAACAGGCCGTGCTTGACCGCTCGTGTGCGAACAACTCCGGCAAAGCGAGACACTGTTCTCCGGCATGTTCGGCGCCGTGTGCGGTAGGACAGGTAGTGCGACGTCCCACCTCCGCCCCATGACCGCGCGGCGGATCAGGCCGCAGGCGACCGCAGACTCGATCGGCGCACCAAGGCACGGGCGGCTAGAAGGGAAACCCATGGCACAACGACGGGAGCCGGGGGAGTCGGGAGAGCCCAAAACCGTTTCCCGCCCCGCGAGCACCGGGCGGGCGCTGCTGTGGACGGTCGGATCGGTACCACTGCCCGGACTCGCGCATCTGCGCATGCGCCGCCGCACCACCGGCTGGCTGGTCCTGGGGTGCTACCTGGTACTGATCGCCGCCGGCGCCGCGGGCGCGCTCCTGCTGGGCGGCGACATGACCGCCGGCGCGCAGATGGCCGTCCAGGGGCGCTGGCTGTTCACCTTCGCCGCCGCCACCTTCGCCGTCGCCGTGCTGTGGATGACCGTGATCGTGCACTCGTGGATGATCGTGCGCCCCGACGGCGCGGGCGGGTTCGCCCGCGCGGCCGCGGGATTCACCGTCCTCGCCCTGTGCCTGGCCGTGGCCGCCCCCGCGGCGGCGGTGCTGCGCACCACCTACACCGCCTACGACACCATCAACTCGGTCTTCGGGTCCGAGCCCGACGGCGAGCCCGCCCACGACGCCGCCAACCCGTGGGTCGGGCGCGACCGGGTCAACGTGCTGCTGCTGGGCGGCGACTCCGGCAGCAACCGCTACGGGCTGCGCACCGACTCCATGATGGTCGCCAGCATCGATGTCACCCACGGCGATGTCGTGCTGATCGGGCTGCCGCGCAACCTGGAGAACGCCCAATTCCCCAAAGGCACCGCGCTGGCCGAGCGCTACCCGCCGCCCTACGGATTCGACCAGCTACTCAACGAGGTCTACCAGACGGTCGCCGAGAACCCGAAGAAGATGGCCATCGACCCCTCCGCCGCCGACCCGGCCGCCGACACGCTCAAGAGCGTGATCGCCAACCTGGTCGACGTCGAACTGGACTACTACGCGCTGGTCGACATGCAGGGCTTCGCCTCACTGATCGATGCCGTCGGCGGCATCGACGTGCACATCGACGAGCCCATCCCCTACGGCCAGGAGGGCAAGGTGCTGGAGCCCGGCGACCAGCACCTCAACGGCTACGAGGCGCTCTGGTACGGCCGCAGCCGCACCAACAGCGACGACTACGCGCGCATGGGCCGGCAGGGTTGCCTGCTGAAATACGTGGCCGAGCAGATCGAACCCACCACGGTGCTGACCAGCTTCCAGGACCTGGCCGGGGCCACCAAGAAGACCCTGCGCACCGATATTCCCCAGTCCAAGGTGCCGGCCTTCATCGACCTGTCCGAGATGGTCACCAGCGAGGGCCGGATGTCGACCCTGCAGCTCTCGCCGCCCCAGGTCAACACCGCCCACCCCGACTGGAAGAACGTCCGGCAGCTGATCGCCGACGCGATCAGCGAGCAGGAGGACGCGCAGTCGGCGGCTGAGAAGGGCGATTCCAACGGCGACGACGAGGTCGACACCGCCCCCAGCGGCGGCGGTTCGCCGTCGCCCGGCGAGGGCGCTGAGGACGGCGGGCAAGGCGCCGGCGAAAGCGGTGGAGAAGGCGCCAACGGCGAAAGCGGCGACGGGCGGACCGAGTGGCAGGAGTACACCGGCCTCGCCGAGCCCTCCCCCACCTCGCCGGGCCGCCAGGTCGGCGACGACGCCAC
This sequence comes from Streptomonospora sediminis, assembly GCF_054778995.1. NCBI lineage: Bacteria > Bacillati > Actinomycetota > Actinomycetes > Streptosporangiales > Nocardiopsidaceae > Streptomonospora > Streptomonospora sediminis. The sequence continues at coordinate 124,618 of NZ_BAAGYZ010000009.1, read as the reverse complement.
CTCGCTGGACGCGCTCTGCCCCTGAGGCGAAGCCACTGCCGTACGGCGCTGATCATGCGGAAATGCCGGTCTCAGCTTTGAAATCCGGGCATTTCTGCATGATCATCAGCGCGCCGGGCCACCAATCAGGCCACTAGGCGGAGAAGCGGCCGTAGCGGCCCCGGTGGTAGACCAGCGGGCGCTCGGCGGGCCGGGAGATCCCGGCTTGGGCGACGCGGCCCACCACCAGCCAGTGGTCGCCCACCGCCAGCACATCGTGCTTGAAGCACAGCACATGGCCGACGGCGCCGCCGATCAGCGGCAGGCCGTCGGCGCCGCGCTGCCAGACGGTCGGCGGTGCGAAGCGGTCGACACCGCGGGTGGCAAAGCGCGCGGCGACCTCGCGCTGGCCCTCGCCTAGGATGTTCACCGCGAAGGACGGCGCCTCGCGCAGCCCCGGCCAGGTCGAGGAGCGGTCGTCGATGTAGAAGGACACCAGCGGCGGGTCCAGGCTGACGCTGGTGAACGACGTTGCGGTCATCCCGATCGGCCCGTGCGGTGCCTCGGCCGTTACCACGACCACGCCGGCCGCGTGCTCGGCCATCACGGTGCGGAAGCCGTCAGCGGCGACACCGCTCTCCCGCGGCAGCCGCGCCGCGTGGCGGCCGTTCGCACCGATTGCCTCGTCCGCCGATCTGCGCACGGAAGCCTCCATCCTCACTGCGGGCCTTGCGCCGCTGGTCTGTTGCCTATGTCCGGTCAGCTTCGCCCTCAGGCGCCCTATTCCCGGCCGTTGGCCCATGTGCGCAGGCTCTCACACCGGTTCGCCCGCCTATCCGGTGCGTTCGCCGATCACCAGGCCTGCACCGATAACCCAACGTGGTCGTGTTCGCTCAGGGCGAAACACCGGAAACCCCGGATGCAGCGGGCCTCGCCGCCCCTGTAGTGACGGGCCGTATTCAGCACCGGACGCGACTTTCAGCCGTCGGCGCACTAAAGTCCGGCATATGCCCACACCTAAGACCAGGGGTCGTCGCGCCCTGGTGATCCTGGCGATCCTGGCCCTGTGCGCGACCGGGGTCGCGGCTGCAGGACCGTGGCTGCTCGAACGGGCCGGGCTCGACCGTACCGCCCTGCCCTGGGCCGCCCCCTGCTCGGTACGAACGGCAGAGGGAACGGTCATGCTGAGCCTGGAGGAGGCCCGCCTGGCGACGACCGCGGTGGCGCTGCGCGCCCGCGGTGCCGAAGCCCCGGACACCTCGGGCATCGACCAAGCCGTGCTGGACCGGCTGCGCGACGGGCCGCCCGACGACGCCGGACCCAGCCTCACCTGCCGCGCCGCGACCAGCGACGGCCTCGAACGCCAGGAGCTGACCGAGACCGGGCTGACTCCGCGCGCCCAGGCCGTGCTCGACGCCATGGGCGAGGTGTTCGGCGAGCAGAGCCTGGGCGGCTACGAGCCGGGCGGGTTCTCCACCGGCCACGGCGAGGACTCCGCGCACTACGACGGGCGGGCCATCGACATCTTCTACCGCCCGGTCACCGAGGAGCACCGGCGCGAAGGCTGGATCCTGGCTCACTGGCTCGTCGCCCACGCCGAGGAACTGCACGTGGCCAACGTGATCTTCGACGACGAGATCTGGAACGCACGCGGCTCGCGCGGCGGCTGGTGGCCCTATGTGGCGCCCGAACCGGCCAACGAGATCCTGCGCCACCTCGACCACGTGCACGTCGACGTCCACCAGGGCGGCTGAGCACCGGCGGACCCGCCCGGCAGCGGCAGACATCACCGATCGGCCGGCTGCCCGGCGTGTTCAGGCTGCTGTCCGGCCTGGCCGTGCTCTTGGGCGAGTGCGGGGTGTTCCGGCTGAGCGGGCACCGCCGGTGCCGTTTCGCGGGACGGTGCGGCGGCGCGCCTGCCCGCACGCACCGCAAGGGCCAGCGGCGCCAGCGCGGCCGCGGCGAGTAGCCCGCCGACAACGGCGAGCGCGCCCATACCGCCGACCTCGATGACACCGCCGCCGACGATGCCGCCCAGGCCCATGCCCAGCCACACCACGGACACGTTGATCGCCACCACCGATCCGGCGGCCTCGGGGACCGTGTTGATCAGCTTGGCCTGGACGGGCGGCAGGATCCCCCAGCCGCCCAGGCCCCACATGGCCAGCGCCACACCGGTGAGCACGATCGAGGTACCCACCAGCGGCAGCACGAGCAGGCCGGCGCCCAGCAGCGCCAGCGCCGCCAGCATCGCCCGGACGGGGCCGATGCGGTCGGTGAGCCAGCCGGCGGCCGTGTTGCCCACCGAGCCCGCCACGCCGTAGACCACCAGCAGCACGCTGATCGTTCCGGGACCGGCGCTGCTCAGCGCCGAGAGCATCGGCACCACGAAGGTGTAGGCCGAGAAGTCGCTGACCGAGGCCAGCAGCGAGACCGCCAGTACCGCCGGCACGAGCACGCCCCGAAGCGCCCCGAACCCGGTGCGCAGCGGCACCCGCGGCACCGCGCCGCTGCGCGGCAGCGCCCGCAGGGTCGCCAGCCCGGCCACACCCAGCAGCGCGATGGCGACGTAGACCCCCTGGTAGCCGAGCGGGCCGGCGAGCATGACGCCGGCGGGCACGCCCAGCACGGTGGCCAGCGTCGAACCGGTCACCACCAGCGCCACCGCGCTGCCGCGGCGGTGCAGCGGGGCGAGGTCGGCGGCCATCACGATGGCCGTGGGCGCGAACAGCGCGGCGCCCGCCGCGGCAATGACCCGCGCCGCCACGAGCGTTGCGAAGCCGGGCGCCAGCGCGGTGAGCAGGTTGCCCGCGGCGCACAGCACCAGCGCGGCGGCGAGCAGCCGCTTGCGTTCCCCGTGCCCCAACAGCGCCGATAGCACCGGGGCGGCCAGGGCGTAGGTGAGGGCGTAGACCGTGACGAGCTGGCCCGCCGCCGCCACCCCCGCGCCGGTATGCGAGGCGACGTCGGCGAGCATTCCGGCGATGACGTAGGCACCGGTGGCCACGGTGAAATTGCCCAGAGCGAGGGAGAGGATCCTCACCGACATTGCGGCTCCTGCGGACTGTCGAAAAACGTGGAAATGGGAGCTGATGGTCCGTCCGCGCGGCACGCTTGGGGCCCGATGGCGCTAACGCGGTTCAGCACGGTCGCTGTTCAGCGGTATCGCCGTTCGGTGGTATTCCGGGCAGCCCGAAGAAGCCGGCGGATTCGCGCCGGCGGGTTCCGGGTTCCCGGGAATCCCCATGCGGCATGGCAGGCTCGGAAAACCGGCCGCGGACACGACCGGATCCGGGCATGGCCTACCGGGGACACGCGCCGATTGCGGATATAAGAAATGAAATACCGAATATGGAGAATGCCGCTGGGCGGACACCCTCCGATGCACCCCGCGCGGCCGAGGGACCGGCCGACCGGGGTATCGCAGCCCGTGGACGGCGCGTGTGCACGCCGCCGCGCATTGCGGATTCCGTGCCACGGAGCATCCGTGCCACAGGGGTGAAGCCGACCGGTCGGACCGCAGACAGCGGACCGTTTTGACCGTGCGGCAGATCCACGCTAACAGGGCGGAAAACCCCGGCGCGACCTGGCGGTCCGCGCAGCCGGCGTGGTCCGTGCCACACGGCCGCCGCGGCTCGGCGGCCGGACCCGCGACCGCGTTCGGCAAGTGCTCCGCGCACCGCCGAGGCAGCCGTTCGCCGCGGCGGGCAGCGCCTGCCGCGCGGCGGTGCGGCGGGTGCCGTATTCCGGTGGGGCTCACCGGGCAAAAGCGGGGGCGGCGGGTTTTCCGCGCGGCCGGTTCGGCCCGGGGCGCCGCGCGGTACGGGGTGGTGGCCTTGCCGTCTCCACCCTTGCCCGAATACGTGCAAAAAACGCTGGGGGAAAGCCGCTTTGAAGGCGCCCGCGGAATGTAATCGGCACCTTGATCGCCGATTTCGTTTTTCCGGGTCTAAGCTCTGTTCAGGCCCTGGTGGCATGGTGATGAGTGCGTTCGGGATCGGGGCGGACAGGGGCCCGCTCGACGGCCTTGCCCGCGGTCGGCCCGCGGGCGGCGGGCCACCCGGCGCACCGACGGGCGGGGGGCCGGCTCCAGCCGGGCCAGGCACCTCGCCACCCCACCGGTCCGGTCCATCCGGCTGGATCGCCCCGGACCGCCCCGCAGGCCCGCGCCATCCGCGGGCCGGTCCCAGCCGGTCCCGGCGCGTACCGGTGTTTTCCCCAGGCAGGGGACTTTGCTGGTCTCCGGCGGCGGTCGATCGCTAGGTTGGGGAACTGTGCCTGATATTGATGCTGACTTCCTCGCCCTGCCGATGCGGCGGCTGGCCGATGCGGCGCTGCAGCGGGCCCGCGATCTGGGGGCCGACCACGCCGACTTCCGGCTGGAGCGGATCCGGGGCCGCTACCTCGCGCTCACCGACGGCGAACTCGATACCGAATCCGACCACGACACCCTGGGGTTCGCCGTCCGGGTGATCCACAACGGGGTGTGGGGTTTCGCCGCCGCCACCGAACTCACCCCCGCGGCCGCAACCGCCGTGGCCGAACGCGCCGTGCAGGTGGCCGCCGTCTCCGCCGGGGCCGCCACCGAGCGCATCGAACTCGCCCCCGAACCCGCCCACACCGACACCACCTGGGTCTCGTCCTACACCGTCGACCCCTTCGACATCAGCCCGCGCGAACAGACCTCGCTGCTGGCCGGGTGGAGCCGCCGCCTGCTCAAGGACAGCCGGGTCGACCACGTCGACACCTCGCTGGTGGCGGTCAAGGAGCAGAAGTTCTACGCCGACACCGCGGGCACCACCACCACGCAGCAGCGCGTGCGCATCGCCCCCGGGGCCGAGGTCTTCGCCACCCGCGACGGCCTGCTCGACAGCATGCGCACGATCGCTCCCCCGGTCGGGCGCGGCTGGGAGTACCTCGCGCAGGTCGAGCCCCAACTCGATGCCCTGCCCGAACTCCTCGCCGAGAAACTGGCGGCGCCCAGCGTCGAACCCGGCGACTACGACCTGGTCATCCACCCGTCCAACCTGTGGCTGGCCATCCACGAGTCCATCGGCCACGCCACCGAACTCGATCGGGCGCTGGGCTATGAGGCCGCGTTCGCGGGCACCTCCTTTGCCACCCCCGATCAGTTGAACACCCTGCAGTACGGCTCGGCCATCATGAACGTCACCGGCGACCGCACCGTCGAACACGGCCTGGCCACCATCGGCTACGACGACGAAGGGGTGGCCACCTCGTCGTTCGACCTCATCCGCGACGGCGTCCTGACCGGCTACCAGCGCGACCGCCGCATCTCGCATCTGCAGGGATACGAATCCTCCAACGGCTGCGCGCACGCCGATTCCCCTGCCACGATGCCCATCCAGCGCATGGCCAACGTCTCGCTCGAAGCCGACCCGCAGGGGCCCTCCACGAACGAACTGATCGAACAGGTCGAACGCGGTATTTACATCGTCGGCGACAAGAGCTGGTCGATCGACATGCAGCGCTACAACTTCCAATTCACCGGCCAGCGGTTCTACCGCATCGAGGACGGCCGCATCACCGGCATGCTGCGCGACGTCGCCTACCAGGCCACCACGACCGACTTCTGGGGCTCCATGCGCGCCGTGGGCGGCCCGCAGACCTACGAACTGGGTGGATCGTTCATGTGCGGCAAGGGCCAGCCGGCCCAGGTCGCCGCGGTCAGCCACGGCTGCCCCACCGCGGTGTTCTCCGGCATCCGCGTCCTCAACACAGTGCAGGAGGCAGGCAAGTGAGCGGCATGACCCCGCAGGCGGTGGTGGAACGCGCACTGGAACTGGCGCGCGGCGACGGCTGCATGGTGCTCGTCGAGGACACCGCCTCCGCCAACCTGCGCTGGGCCGGAAACTCGCTGACCACCAACGGCGCAACACAGGGCCGCACGGTCACCGTGATCTCGCTCAGCTCTTCCGACCGCGGTGTGTCCATCGGCGCCCGCACCCGTGTCGGTGTCACCGAGGACGGCTTGGAGGACCTGGTGCGCGCGGCCGAGGACGCCGCAGGCCAAGCCCTGCCGGCCGAGGATGCCGCGCCGCTGCTGGAACCCGGTGCGGCACGTACGCCCCAGGCCGCCGATTGGGACTCGGCGGTGCCCACCACCGGCATTTCGGTCTTCGATGGTCTGGCCCCTGGGCTGGGCCGGGCGTTCGAACGCGGCCAGGCGGGCGGGCGGCGGTTGTACGGCTACGCCGAACACACGGTCACCTCCACGTTCTTCGGCAGCTCCACGGGTGTGCGGCTGCGCCACGACCAGCCGTCGGGCACCGTGGATCTGAACGCCAAGTCGGGGCCCTCGGCCGAAACCGGCGCGCCGGGGCACTCGGCGTGGGTCGGGCGCGCCACCCGCGACTTCGCCGACATCGACATCGAGGCGCTTGAGGACGACCTTGCCCGGCGGATCCGGTGGGGGCGGCGCCGCGTCGACCTCCCGGCCGGGCGCTACGAAACCCTGCTGCCGCCCAGCTCGGTCGCCGACCTGATGCTGTTCCTGTACTCCGCGGCCACCGCGCGCGACACCGCCGAAGGGCGCACGGTGTTCTCCGGCACCGAGGGCGGGGGCGCCACCCGGGTCGGCGAACAGCTCACCTCGATGCCGCTGACCCTGTTCAGCGACCCCGCATACCCGGGCCTGGAGTGTGCGCCGTTCATCGCGGCGTCCGGGCCCGGGCGCCGGGTCACCGCCTTCGACAACGGCTTGCCGCTTACCCGCACCGATTGGATCTCCGGCGGCAAGCTCGCCGCCCTGTCCCAGACCCGCCACTCGGCCCGGCTGACCGGGCTCGAACTCACTCCGCCGATCGACAACCTGGCCCTTGAGGCGGCCGGCGCCACCGCGAGCCTCGACGAAATGATCGCCCAGACCGAACGCGGCCTGCTGCTGACCTGCCTGTGGTACATCCGCGAGGTCGATCCGCAGACCCTGCTGGTCACCGGGCTCACCCGCGACGGCGTCTACCTGGTCGAGGACGGCGAGGTCACCGGGGCGGTGAACAACTTCCGGTTCAACGAGTCGCCGGTCACCGTGCTCGACCGCGCCACCCAGGCCGGCGCCACCGTGCCCACGCTGGGCCGCGAAATCGGCGACGGTTTCCCCCGCACGGCCATGCCGCCGCTGCGGATCCCCGATTTCAACATGTCCACGGTCAGCCAGGCGTCCTGAACTCCCGGCCCTCCGGCGCCCGCCGGCCACCGGGGGTGTCCCCGGTCGGCCGGCGCGGCGGCGCTACTCGTCCAGGCGGAACCCGACCTTCATGCCCACCTGGAAATGGGCGATGGCGCCGTCCTCCAGGTGGCCGCGGATCTCGGTTACCTCGAACCAGTCGAGTTCGCGCAGGGTCTCGGCGGCACGGTCGATCCCGTTGCGGACCGCCTGCTCGATTCCCTCCGGCGAGGTACCGACGATCTCGGTGACACGGTAGGTGTGGTGCGACATGTGCTCCCCTTCCAATGGTGTTGCTCCACCCGGTTCCCTGCGCCCGCACGGTGCGAACCACGGGAGCCGGGCCCGGGCCGCGGGCGTTTGGGGGGCTGCCGACCGGGGCTTTACCCGCACATGGCAATGCGCTCCGTTACACATGTGGCCGGTGCCGGTTTTTTCATGTTTTAGGACGTATGGCCTAGTGACCTGCTGACTCTCCCGAGATCACGTCGTAACTAAGTCTTGACGTACAGCAGGGACTCGCGGTGTAGATTGGGGTTCAGCGCTCCGGTCCCCCGTCGGAGCGCTGACGCGGTGTTTCGAGCCCCCGTCGGAACACCGGTGCGACGTCGGGTGGTTTGCCCCCGTAGCCACCCGACGTCGCTTTTTCATGCCCCCGGTCGGCACATTGCGTAGCCGCCACCGGGTACCGGTACCGGACCGCCGAATGACGAGGGGGACCAGGTGAGCGCAGGCGAACCCACCGCCCACGACCAGGACGAGCCGCCGCACTGCTCGCGCAAGGACTGCCGCGCGCCCGCCGAGTGGGTCCTGGTGTGGAACAACCCGAAGGTGCACACGCCCGACCGCCGCAAGACCTGGGTGGCCTGCGGCGAGCACCGCGACTACCTGGCCGACTTTCTCGGCGCGCGCGGGTTCCTACTGGAAACCGTGCCCTTCGCCGACTTCACCGGCTAACCGCGTCGCCGCCCGCGGCACCGGTGCGGCGGGCGCGGGCAAGTTCCTGCGGGGTGTCGCAGTCGAACGCCGCCCGTTCCATACCGCCTTGGGCCGCCACCTCCCGCGGCTCCAGCGGCCCCAGCAGCCCGCGCAGGGACCGGCCCGCGTAGTCCGCGAGTGCGCCGCGCACCGCCTCAGTGCGCCAGACCCCGAGCAGCCACTGGGTGCGCCCTTGGCCGTCGACCAGCACAGCGCCGCTGCGCCCGCGGGCCGCTCGCCGCAGCGCATCGATGTCGGCGGCGCGCAGGAACGGCAGGTCGCCCGCCAGCAGGGCGAACCACGGCCGTGCCACCTCGGCCAACCCGGCACGCAGGGCGGGCACCGGTCCGCCTCCCGGCGGGTCCTCGCGCACATAGCGGGCGGCGGGACGCTCCCGCGGCGGGCCGACCACGATGACCTCCCCCGCCGCTCCGGCTGCGGCGGCCACCCGCTCGACCAGGCTCGCGCCGCCCACCTGCAGGCCGGGCTTGTCGCCGCCGCCCATGCGCCGGGCGGCTCCCCCGGCCAGGATCACCCCGTCGAACGGCTCGGTTCCGGGTCCGCGCCCGGGGTCGAACGGTGCGGGGTCCGGCTCGGTCATCGCGCTCCCCTTCGGTCCGGCGGGCGGCGCCGACGGGCGGCCGCGGCCCACACCTTCAGCATGCCACCCGGCAACGCCACCCCGCCGAGCACGCCCTACCCCTTGACGCACACGACCTGGCGCAGGTGCGCGACCACCTCGACCAGGTCGTCCTGGGCCTCGATGACGGCGCTGAGGTCCTTGTAGGCGGCCGGGATCTCGTCGATCACCGAGGCGTCCTTGCGGCACTCCACGCCCGCGGTCTGGGCGACGAGGTCGTCGCGGGTGAACTCGCGCTTGGCCCGGTTGCGGCTCATCCGCCGCCCGGCGCCGTGGGAGGCGGAGTTGAACGAATCCGGGTTGCCCAGACCGCGCACGATGTAGGTGCCGGTCGCCATGGACCCCGGGATGATTCCGTAGTCGCCCTCGCCGGCGCGGATGGCGCCCTTGCGGGTGACCAGCAGCTGTACGCCGTCGTAGGTTTCCTCGGCGACGTAGTTGTGGTGGCAGGAGATCCACTCGCCGAACCGCACCCCGGGCACGGTGGCGCGCAGCACGTCGCAGGCCAGGCCCATCATGATGTCGCGGTTGCGGCGGGCGTACTCCTGGGCCCAGAACAGGTCGCGCCGGTAGGCGGCCATCTCCGGGGTGCCGGCGACGAACACGGCCAGGTCGCGGTCGGGCAGGTCGCGGTTGTGCGGCAGGCGGCGCGCACGCTCGATGTGGTGCTCGGCGAGCTCCTTGCCGATGTTGCGCGACCCCGAGTGCAGCACCAGCCACACCGCCTCGTCGTCGTCCAGGCAGACTTCGAGGAAGTGGTTGCCGCCGCCCAGCGTGCCCATCTGGTGGGTGGCGCGGGAGCGCCGGCCGTGCACCGGTTCGGCGAGGTCGTCGAAGCCGTCCCAGAACCGGTCCCAGCCCGAGGTGGCCAGCCCGTGGATGCGCCGGGGATCGACCGGGCGCTTGTGGGCGTTGGGGCCGACCGGCACCGCCGCCTCCAGGCCGGAGCGCAGCCGCCCCAGGTCGTCGGGCAGATCGGCGGCGTGCAGGCTGGAGCGCACCGCGGTCATGCCGCAGCCGATATCGACGCCGACGGCCGAAGGCGACACGGCGTCGCGCATGGCGATCACCGAGCCGACGGTCGCGCCCTTGCCGTAGTGCACGTCGGGCATGACGGCCAGCCCGTGCACCCAGGGCAGCCGGGTGACGTTGCGGAGCTGGTCCATGGCCGCGGGCTCGACCGTGTCGGGGTCCGCCCACATCCGGATGGGCACCCGCGCTCCGGGTGCCTCGGTATAGGACATGGCGCCACCTCCCTAGCCGTACTCTGGACCGCTACCCGCCGGGCCGGTCCCGTTGCCGTACATAACGCCAGAACCCGGACGCGCGCGGCAACCTGTTTTCCCAACGGCCGGCCGATCGGCCGCCACCGCCCGCGATGCACCGCGGCGAGCGCGCAGTCGCGCGGCCGCATTCTTCGGCTGTGCCGCGGACCGGCCGGCGAACGGTCGGGGCGCTCAGGTCAGCAGCCCGCCGCCCGCTGTCAACCCGCCGATCCACATGACGACGCCGGCGAGGATCCCGGCCACCAGCATCCGCTTCACCACTCGCCGCGCCGTGCCCTCCGAGCGCCACACACCGAGCGCCCCGAGCCCGGCGACCATAAGCCCGATCACGCCGACACCGGCCGAGCCGATGCCTTTCTCCAGGACATTGCGGTGGCCGAAACCGTCGTCGCGGTAGACGGCGTCGGGACCGCCCCCCAGCCTGGCGCGCGCCGGGAAGGAGGCGCCGGAGTCGAGTCCGCCGGCATCGTGCTTCTCGCTCAGCTCGATGTCGGAGACCTCGGTCCCGCCGTCGGCCGAGCGGAAGGTGCCCGTGCAGATCGTCGTGGACCCCGAGTTGGTGCCGCCCGTGCGCGTGCAGGAGTCGAGGGTGAACGTCCCCTCGACCCCGTTGGCCAGGACCTCCCGGGGTTCCAAGTAGTCGGTCCGGATCATCGTCCAGCTCAGAATCACCAGTACCGCGGCGCCGACCACCGCGGTGCCCAGCTTCGCGGTGTGCGTCTGCCGGGGCTCCGTCCGGGACCCGCTCATGAAATGTTCCCCGATCAGGTTCGTAACCCGCTGCCCCCATCAGGGGCTTTGCCGGGGGACATCGTAGCCGTGCGCTCGGCCGCGTCCCGATCGGTAGGGTGGCGGGTTCCCCGGCCCGGGCAGGCCCGGCCGGAGCCGCGCCACCGCCGGGGCCGTTAACCGGCCCCGGCAAACCCGCCGGCCCGGCGGGGCGGGACAGGCGCACCGGAGGAACCGGCACCTGCCGCGCCCGCGCCGGGAGGGAATTCGGCTCTTCCTCAGCCGCCGATGGCCGACATCGGTCGGGACGGCTGCAGGAAGCTGGGGTCGTTGATGCCGTGGCCGGGGAGTTTGGTGGCGACGGCGGCGCGCCAGCGTTCGGCGATCTCTTCGTCGGTGCCGCCGCCGCGCAGCAGCGGGCGCAGGTCGGATTCCTCGCGGGCGAACAGGCAGTTGCGGATTTCGCCTTCGGCGGTCAGCCGCACCCGGTCGCACGCGCCGCAGAAGGGGCGGGTGACCGAACCGATCACGCCGACGGTCTCGGGGCCGCCGTCGACGTAGAACAGTTCGGCCGGTGCGCTGCCGCGGGTGTGTTCGTCGGCGGGGGTGAGGTCGAAGGCGGTACCCAGGTTCTCCAGGATCTCGTCGGCGGTGATCATGGTGTCGCGGCGCCAGCCGTGCTGGGCGTCCAGCGGCATCTGCTCGATGAAACGCAGTTCGTAGCCGTGGTCGAGGCAGTAGCGCAGCAGGTCGCAGGCTTCGCCGTCGTTTATGTCGCGCATCAGCACGGTGTTGACCTTGACGGGGGTCAGCCCGGCTGCGGCGGCGCCGGCCAGGCCCTCAAGCACGTCGGGCAGCCTGCGGCGGCGGGCGAGCTGTTCAAAGACCTCGGGGTGCAGGGTGTCGAGGGAGACGTTGACCCGGTCCAGGCCGGCTTCGGCCAGGGCGGGCGCGATGCGGGCAAGTCCGATGCCGTTGGTGGTCAGGGCGGTCTTCGGGCGCGGCTGCAGGGCGGTACTGGCGGCGACGATGCCGGTGAGGCCGCGCCGCAGCAGCGGTTCGCCGCCGGTGAAGCGGATCTCCTCGATGCCGAGCATGGTGACACCGATGCGGATGAGCCGGTTCAGCTCGTCGTCGGTCAGGACTTCGTCCTTGGGCAGCCACTCCAGCCCTTCCGGCGGCATGCAGTAGGTGCAGCGCAGGTTGCAGCGGTCGGTGAGCGAGACCCTCAGGTCGGTGGCGACCCGTCCATAGGAATCGGCCAGCATGGGGCGTCACCTCTCAGTTTCGGCGGCTGTCCAACTTCAGCGGCACGGGTGCGTCCGCGGTGGCGTTCCTTGGATGGTTCCCGGCACGGCGCCACCTCAAAGATGCCCGATTGGCCGCATATGTAGAAGCTGTGGAGGTATCGGCGATTATTCCGTTCAATGGATCAGCGTCCGACTTGTGATATTACGCGGCAGCCGCTGTCCTGTATACGATCCGGCGTACAAGTGCGGCACTTCCGACACTTCCAGACCCGCCCGCGTCTCCGGAACATCCAGCACACAGGCGCATCGGCCGTCGCATGGCGCCTCGTTTGCGACCGACCGGCACCGCACGGCCGCCGACCGCTCCTTGTCCACCCCCGTACAGCACCCCGCACCCATCGAACAGGAGTGCACACTGTGCGTAACCGGCAACATCCGGGGGAACGTGTTCCGGCATGGATGTCACCGAAGTCCTGCTGCCCGGCGTGGGCATCCGCTACGAGTTCACCACCTCCCGCGGGGCGCGCATCGGCGTGGTCGCCCGCCGCAGCGGCGACGCCGAACTCCTCGTCTACGGCAGCGGCGACCCCGACACCCCGCGCCACCTGCTGCACCTGGACCGCGACGAATCCGAGGCGGTCGCCGAGATGCTCGGGGCACCGCGCATCGCCGAACGCTTCGCCGACCTCACCCGCGAGGTCCCCGGGCTGGTCTCCGGCCAGGTCGAGATCGGCGACCGGTCCCCCTACCGCGGCCGCACCCTCGGCGACACCCGGGCACGCACCCGCACCGGCGCCTCGATCGTGGCGATCGTGCGCGGCGAAACCGTCATCGCCTCCCCCACCCCCGCCCAGCCACTGCACTCCGGGGACGTCCTGGTGGTCGTGGGCACCGACGAGGGCATCGCCGGTGTCGAACGCATCGTCGGCACCTAGGCCGGCGGTCCGCCATGGAGGTCTCCGTCCCCCTGTTCCTCGAACTCGGCGCCGTCCTGGTGGTGCTCAGCCTGATCGCGGCGGGTGCGCGGCGCTGGGGGCTCTCGCCGGTTCCGCTGTACCTGCTGGCCGGCCTGGTCCTGGGCGAGGGCGGGGTGGCGCCGGTGCCCGCTGCGGGGGACTTCATCGGCACCGGGGCGGCGATCGGGATGGGGCTGCTGCTGTTGATGCTGGGGGTCTGGAGTTCTCCCCGGCGGAGTTCTCCCAGAGCCTGCGGCTGCACCTGCCCTCCTCGGTGCTGGATGCGCTGGCGGTGGCGGTCGCGCTGTTCGCCTCGCAGCGGCTGCACCGGCCGATCAACCGGCTCCTCGACACCGGCGACTCCGAGCAGTTCCTGCTGCGCATCCTGGGACTGACCATGCTGGTGGCCGGGGCCGCCGAGGCCGCCCACGCCTCGGCGGCCGTAGGGGCGTTCCTGGTCGGACTGGCGCTGAGCGGGCAGCTCGCCCAGCGCACGCGGTTGGCCGTCGAACCGCTGCGGGACCTGTTCTCGCTGGTTTTCTTCCTGGCCATCGGGCTGACCATCGACCCGCGCGAACTGGTCCCGATGCTGCCGGCGGCCGCCGCCCTGGCGGTGGCCACCGCGCTGACCAAGCTGGCGGTGGGCTGGTATGCGGCCCGCCGCGACGGTGTGGGCCGCCGCGGCCGCCTGCGCGCGGGCACGGTGCTCATCGCCCGCGGCGAGTTCTCCATCGTGATCGCCGGCCTCGCCGCGGGCGCAGCGCCGGAACTCGTGCCCTTCGCCGCCGCCTACGTGATCATCCTGGGGGTCGCCGGGCCGCTGATCACCTACCTGGCGGGCAGCCTGCCCACCCCGGCAGCCGACCCCGCCCGCGACGGCGCCGGCGCGTAGCGGGTAACCGGGTATGCGCCCCGGGTGCACGGAGGCGGGCCGGGCCGGGCGGGGTGCGGGAGAGAACCCGTAGTCTGCCCCCGGGCCGCCCCGGTGGGCGGCCCGTCACCCATCCGGCAGGTACCCGGCAAGAACAGGAGTCGCAGTGGTCATCTCGCGCGAATGGCGGCTGCCCGGCGGCAGCAACGGATCCGAGCGCCTTTACGCACGGGCGTGGGCGCCGCAGGACGCCGAGCCCACCTGGCTGGCGGTGCTGGTGCACGGCTACGGCGAGCACATCGGCCGCTACGAGCACACCGCCGATGCGCTGTGCAACAACGGGGTCGCGGTCTACGGGCTCGACCACCGCGGGCACGGCCGCTCCTCGGGCGAGCGGGTGCTCATCGACGACTTCGACGGCGCGGCCGAGGACCTGCACCGGCTCATCACCCAGGCCCGCACCGCCTACCGCACGCTGCCGCTGGTGCTCATCGGCCACTCCATGGGCGGCATGATCGCCGCACGCTATGCCCAGCTGCACCCGGACGAGCTCGCCGGACTGATACTTTCCGGCCCGGTGCTGGGCCGCTGGACCACGGCCGCACAGCTGCTGGCCGCACCGGAGATCCCCGACACCCCGCTGGACACCTCGACCCTCTCCCGCGATCCGCAGGTGGCCGCCGACTACGCCGCCGACGAACTGGTCTGGCACGGCCCCTTCAAGCGGGAACTGCTGCAGGCGCTCGACACCGGGCTGGCGCGCATCCGCGCGGGCGGCCGGCTGGGTGCAACGCCGCTGCTGTGGCTGCACGGCGCCCAGGACAGCCTGGTGCCGGTCTCCGACAGCCGGGTCGGCATCGAGGAGTTCGCCGGCGACGATGTCACGGTGCGGATCTTCCCCGGCGCCCGGCACGAGGTGTTCAACGAGACCAACCGCGACGAGGTGCTGGAGGAGGTCGCGCGCTTCGCCCAGCGGTGCGCGGACGCCCGAACCGACCGCGGCTGAGCCGGCGGACCTCGGGGGCACGGTGCGGGCGGAGTGCGGCCAGGGGCGCGGCAGGCTGCTGCGCGTTCGCCCGCGCGGACGGGAGCGGCACCCGCCCGGTCACACGTGGAGGCGGCCGCTCCGTTGGCCGGGCGAGGCTACGGTCTCGCGCCAGGCGCGCCCCAGCCGCTCGACGCCCTCGGCCAGCACCTCGGGCGGGTGCGCGTAGGCCAGCCGCACGCGGCGCTCCAGCGTGCCGTCGGCCCCGAACAGCGGCCCGGGCGCCAGGTGCACGCCGTGGCGCTCGGCCCGGTCGGCGAGCGTGCTGGCGGCAGCGCGGGGCAGGCCCGCCCACAGCACCAGCCCGCCCGAGGGGCGGGTGAACTCCCAGTCGGGCAGGTGCTCGCGCAGTGCGGTGACCAGCGCGTCGCGGTTGCGGCGCAGCTGGCGGCTGCGTTCGGCGCGGATGCGCAGGGTGTCGGCCAGCAGGTGGGTGACCGTGAGCTGGTCCAGCACCGAGCCGGCCAGGTCCAGGCGCTGGCGGGCGGCGGTCAACCGTTCGACCATGGGCGCGCTGGTGCGTACCCAGCCGATGCGCAGCCCGCCCCAGAACGGCTTGGCCGCCGATCCGACCGTGAAGACGCGGTCGTCGGTGTCGTGGGAGGCGAGCGGCGCGGGCAGGTCGCCGGAGTCGATGGCCAGTTCGGCGACCGCCTCGTCGACGATGAGGGCGCTGCCGGCGCGGCGGGCCTCGGCCACCACGGCGGCGCGCTCGTCGTCGTCCATCAGCACCCCGGTGGGATTCTGGAAGTCGGGGACGAGGTAGGCGGCTGCGGGCTTGACCCGGCGGAACGCGTCGAGCACGTGTTCCATGTCCCAGCCGGACGGGGTGACCCCGACGGTGCGCACCCGGGCGTCCAGGCGCCGGGCGGCGTCCAGGGCGTTGGGGTAGGTGGGCGATTCGACCAGCAGGCTGTCGCCGGGGTCGGTGAGCATGCCCATCAGCAGCGCGACGGCTTGCATTGCGCCGCCGGTGACGAAGATCTGTTCGGGGCCGGTGGGCAAGCCGCGTTCGACGTAGCGGCGGGCGATGGCGTGGCGCAGCTCGGGCAGCCCGCGCGGGCTGTAGCCGATTCCGCCGACGTGCACGGCCAACTGGTCCACCGCCAGCCGGGCGGCCTGCTGGATGCCGTCTACGGCGGCCGGGGCGGCCATACCCAGGTCGATGCACTCGGTACGCGGCATCAGCCCGGCGGCGCCCGAGCCGTTGTCGGGCAGCACGGTCCAGCTGCCCGCGCCCTGGCGGCTGTCCAGGAAACCGTTCTCGCGCAGCCAGGAGTAGGCGGCGGTGACGGTGTTGCGGCTGACACCCAGCGCCGCGGCAAGGTCGCGTTCGGCCGGCAGGCGGGTGAAGGTCGGCACCCGGCCGTCCAGGACGAGGCCGCTGACCGCCCGGCCGAGCGCGGCGTAGTAGGGCCGCCCCGCGGTCTCGGGGCCGACGAGCCGAGCCAGCAGATGGCCGTTGATCCGGCGCTCACCAACCACGAAGGGGCCACTTTCAAAAATTGGCACTGTATTTTCCAGATTGAGCAGGGCCAACATTACCTGGGCGGCCCAACCGGTTGCCACGATCCACCAAACGGGAAAGGCAGTCGCGTGTCGATTCTGCCCATGATGTCCGGCTTGCCGGTTATTCTCCGCAATGCGTTCATCTCCCCGTTACTGCCGCCGCCCCGGGGACGCCGCCTCGTGCAGTTGTACGCAGGCTTGTGCGTGTTCGGCCTGGGTTGCGCCCTGCTGATCGCCTCGGAGTTGGGCGCCATGCCGTGGGACGTGCTGCACCAGGGCCTGGCGCACCGCACCGGCCTGTCGGTGGGCACGTGCAGCATCCTCGCCGCGGGCGCGACAATGCTGCTGTGGGTGCCGCTGCGCCAACGGGTCGGACTGGGCACCGTCAGCAACGCCATCGTGGTGGGGTTGGCGGTCGACACCTCGCTGTGGCTGCTGCCCGAGGTACACGGCCTTGCCGCGCGCTGGGCGGTACTGGCGGCGGGCATCCTGCTGACCGGCCTGGCCACCGGATGCTACATCGGCGCCCAACTGGGTCCGGGCCCGCGCGACGGCGTCATGGTCGGACTGGCCGCACACACCCGCCTTTCGGTGCGCATGGCCCGCACCGCCATCGAGATCGCCGTGGTGATCGCCGGCACACTGCTCGGCGGGACACTGGGCGTGGGCACCGTGCTCTTCGCGGTCGCCATCGGCCCGCTGGCGCAGCTTTCCCTTCCGCTGCTGACCGTCCCCGCGCCACCGCCCGCCGCCGCCCGGACCGACGGGTAGAGCTCGCCCGGGTACCCCCCGGCGCCCTCTCGGGCGGCGCCGGCGGGGCCGCCGTACCGCAGCGGCCCGGTATCGGGTGCCCGGAAACCAACATCGGGATCGCCCTTGAGCAGCCCTCTCGCCGCGGGAGTGATCACGTCGCAATAACGGATTCCGAGTCGCAAACCCCCAGGTGCGGCCGGTGCAGACCGCTGCAGCGGACCGCACGCGGCCGCCGGGGGCGCCGCCGAGCACGCCGCTGCGGCCGCCGACCGCTTCCGGTCGGTATCTGCTACAGCACATTTACTCACCTTCCACCTGGGAAAGCGCTTCAACCGATACGGTGACGGCAACGGCACACAAAGGCGCGTGCAGCCGACCGGCCCACCGCGATACCGGCCTCCGGCACGAACACCGTCGCCGCGGCCCGAATGCGCGCCGCTCCCGCACGTCCGCGGGGCGACGCGGAGTTGGATACGGTACGTCCGCGTAGACGTGATCTTGGTTGAGAAGGGGGTGAGCCGCGTGTCCGGCTGGATTGAGGATTACGCGCTGATCGGCGACATGCAGACCGCTGCTCTCGTGGGGCGCGACGGCTCCATTGACTGGCTCTGCCTTCCCCATTTCGACTCTCCTGCCTGCTTCTCGGCGCTATTGGGCGACGAGCAGAACGGCAACTGGTGGATGCGCCCGGCCAACGGCGAACCCCGCGCCGCCCGGCGCCGCTACCGCCCCGAGACCCTTATCCTCGAATCCGAGTGGGACACCCCCGAAGGCTCCGTGCGCGTCATCGACTTCATGCCGCCGCGCGGCGGCGCACCCCACCTCGTGCGCATCGTCGAAGGCCTGGCGGGCACCGTGCGGATGCAGACCGCGATGCGGCTGCGGTTCGACTACGGCAACGTCGTGCCCTGGATCCACCGCAGCGGCACCGAATTGGTCGCCATCGCCGGACCCGACTCGGTGTGGATGAGCTCCCCGGTGCCCATGGAGGGCCACAACTTCGTCCACGACGCCACCTTCACCGTCAGTGCCGGACAGCGCGTCCCCTTCGTCATGACCTGGCACCCCTCCCAGGTCGAGGAATCCGACCACCTCGACGCCGAGAAAGCCCTCTCGCGCACCGAGCGGTTCTGGGCACAGTGGGTCGACCAGTGCACCTACGAGGGCGAGTACCGCGACGCCGTCGTGCGCTCGCTGATCACCCTCAAGGCGCTGACCTACCGCCCCAGCGGCGGCATCGTGGCCTCGCCCACCACTTCCCTGCCCGAGGACATCGGCGGGGTGCGCAACTGGGACTACCGCTACTGCTGGCTGCGCGACGCCACCATCACCCTCGAAGCGCTCATCCGCAGCGGCTACACCGACGAAGCCCAGGCCTGGCGCGAATGGCTGGTGCGCGCGGTGGCCGGCGAACCCCAGCACATGCAGATCATGTACGGCGTCCGCGGCGAACGGCGCCTCGCCGAATGGGAGGCCGACTGGCTGCCGGGCTACGAGGACTCCCGGCCCGTGCGCATCGGCAACGCGGCGGTGGGCCAATACCAACTCGACGTCTACGGCGAGGTCATGGACGTGCTGCACCTGGCCCGCCGCAGCGGATTGCACGGCGGCGAGCACGTGTGGGGCCTGCAGCGCTCCCTGGTCAACTACCTGGAGTGGTGCTGGGACGAACCCGACGAAGGGCTGTGGGAGGTCCGCGGGCCGCGCCAGCACTTCGTACACTCCAAGGTGATGGCGTGGGTGGCCGCCGACCGCGCGGTGCGCATGATCGAGGACTTCGGCAAGGAAGGGCCCATCGAGCGCTGGCGGGCCCTGCGCGACACCATCCATGCCGAGGTCTGCGAATACGGCTTCGACACCCGCCGCAACACGTTCACCCAGTACTACGGCAGCAAGGAACTCGACGCCGCACTGCTGCTGATGCCAGAGGTCGGGTTCCTGCCCTACGACGACCCCCGCATCGTCGGCACCATCGAGGCCATCCGCGACGACCTGATGGTCGACGGCTTCGTGATGCGCTACCGCACCGACCGCGAGGAAGCCGCCGACCACCTCCCCGGCGACGAAGGCGCCTTCCTCGCCTGCAGCTTCTGGATGGCCAACGCGCTGCTGTCCATCGGCCGCGAGAAAGAGGCCCGCGAGCTGTTCGACCGGCTGCTCGCGCTGCGCAACGACGTCGGGCTGCTGGCCGAGGAGTGGGACGCCGACCAGGGACGCCAGGTCGGCAACTTCCCGCAGGCCTTCAGCCACGTGCCGCTGGTCACCACCGCCCTGAACCTCTCCCACCAGAACGGCCACCGCCGCGGCTGAACCGCCGCGGCACGAGCGCCCGCCGGCGCAGGGCGGCGGCGGGCGCGGGGTGTTCGGACTGGGCGGGGCGGCCTGCCTGCCGGAGCCGCCCTGACCGACCGCACGGGAATGCCCGCCACGCAGCGGGTAGCGGTCGTCCATGGACGACTTCATCCCGAACCTGCAGGGCCAGGGCTGGCCCCAATTGGCGGCCCTGGCGGTCGCGCTCGTGCTGTGCACCCTCATCGGCCTGGAGCGCGAACTGCGCCAGAAGAACGCCGGCCTGCGCACCCACACCCTCGTGGGCGTCGGCGCGGCACTGTTCATGGTGGTCAGCAAGTACGCGTTCTTCGACGTCGTCACCGACGACAGCATCACGCTGGACCCCTCGCGCGTCGCCGCCCAGATCGCCTCGGGTGTCGGGTTCATCGGCGCGGGCGTCATCTTCGTGCGCCAGGACATCGTGCGCGGCCTGACCACCGCGGCGACCATCTGGGGGGCCGCGGCGGTGGGCACCGCCGCCGGAGCCGGGCTGTGGCTGGTGGCCACGGCCGTCACCGGTGCCCACTACCTGGTATCGCTGGGATACCCCCCGGTGCTGCGGCTGATCACCCGCCGGCGCCCCTCCGTCGCGCCCATCCGGCTGTCCTACGAGGACGGCCGCGGCGTGCTGCGCGCCATCCTGGCCGAGGTCACCAGCCGCGGGTTCGCCGTGCAGGAGGTGAACACCCAGCGCACCGAGGCGGGCGACCCCCGCGGCGCGCTCATCGACCTGAGCCTGCAGGTCCGCGGAACCGGCGCGGGCGGGCCCCGGATCCAGGAGTTGGCGACGGTGCTCTCGGAAACGCCGGGAGTGGTGTCGGTGCGGGCGGGCGAGCCCGGGGATGAGGAGTGAGCGGGGTGGCGTCTGCTGCGGGGGCGCGCGGAGTTGCGGGTGTGTTGCGGGCGGGTGCGGAAGGCCGCGCGAAAGCGCGCGCAAGCGCCCGTTCGGCCGCGTGCAACAGCCCGCCCGAGCAGGCTCGCGGACCCGGCCCGCACTGTCCCCGCGGGCCGCTAGTGTGCTGCCATGCCACGACCTTTGAACGAAATGATGGATGACCGCTGGGCGCAGGCGCTGGCTCCGGTGAGCGGTCAGATCGGCCGCATGGGCGAGTTCCTCCGCGAAGAGGTCGCCGCGGGCCGCACCTATCTCCCCTCGGGCGACAACGTGCTGCGCGCCTTCCAGCAGCCCTTTGACGACGTGCGGGTGCTCCTCGTCGGCCAGGACCCCTACCCCACGCCGGGCCACGCGGTGGGGCTCAGCTTCTCGGTGGCGCCCGAGGTCAAGCTGCCCGGCAGCCTGCGCAACATCTTCCAGGAGTACAGCGACGACCTCGGCCTGCCCAAGCCCACCACCGGCGACCTCACCCCCTGGACCAAGCAGGGCGTCCTGCTGCTCAACCGGTCGCTGACCGTCGCCCCCGGCAGCCCCGCCTCGCACCGCGGCAAGGGTTGGGAAGAGGTCACCGACCAGGCCATCCGCGCCCTTGCCGAACGCGAGGCCCCGCTGGTGGCCATCCTGTGGGGCCGCGACGCCCGCAACCTGCGCCCGCTCATGCCGGGGGTGCCGTGCGTGGAGTCCACCCACCCCAGCCCGATGTCGGCCAAGAACGGCTTCTTCGGTTCGCGGCCGTTCAGCCGGGCCAACAAGCTGCTGGAGGAGCAGGGCGCCGAGCCGGTGGACTGGCGGTTGCAGTAGCGCACGGGGTGCCCGCCAGACTGGAAGTGGCCGGCGGCCGGATCCGGCCGCCGCTGCCCGCCCGCACCGGCCGGGGTTGAGGGTGCGGGCACGCTGTACTTGAATCGCCCCTGCCGGGGCGTGAGCACCCGCGCACGACGACACGCGGCACAACTGGAAAGGGCCCCGCGGATGGCCAAGAGGCTCGGTTACGCCGACGCGCTGAAGATGCTCGGGCAGGACGATTCCGCCGTGGTGGGCTTCGCGGAGAAACTGTCCGAAGGGGCATTGGGTGCGCTGGGGATACCCGGGCTGTCGAGCCTGGGCGGACCGGTCGCCCAGGCGGGGCGCCGGGCCATCACCGGGCTCCGCGAGAAGGTCACCGGCATCAGCCGGATGGACCGCACCGAGCGCGTGATGGCGGCGCGCAAGATCCTGGTCGCGGTCGCCGCCTTCGAGGCGCTCGACGAGGTGCTGCAGGACTCCCCCGCCGACCTGACAGTGGCCGACCTGGAAATGGACGCGGAGGAGCAACTGGCGCTGTGCGAGAGGTTTCTCTTGGAGGACGCGGGCCACCTGTCCTTGCTGGTCGATGCAGACTTCAGGCCCGAATTACCAGTGGGTGCCCAGTCCGGCCTTTTCGCGCGCCACTTGATCGACTTCTTGCGCGGCCTTGCGATGTGGGAGCGGTTGGACGAGACCGCGCGCTCGGTCGCAGCCCAGGCGATCGTACAGCGGGTGGAGGACATCGCCGCCCGGCGCTTCACCGAGTCCTTCCGCCTGCTCGCCGCCGAGGTCCCCGAGTTCGGCGTATGGGCGAACCTCGCCGCCCACGGGACCACCCAGCAGCGAGTCGCGGATATCGACACGGGCCTCGCCAGGCTGCACGACCTGGTAACGGAGATGGCTCCGCACCACCAGCTCGACCGGCGCCGGAGCGAACTGGCCGCCCTCTACCAAGCCGCGCTGCGCCGCCCGCTGCTGCGCTCCGCCGACGCGCCGCCCGGCTTGGAACTGCCGACCCTCGAATCGGCCTACCTGGCACCGCGCGGACGCTACGAGCTGGCGGTTCCCGGCGCGGCCCCCTCCGCAGAGACGTGGTGGGAGAACGTCCCCACACGCGACGACCTCCAGTCCTTGCTGGCCGGGCTGCTGACGACCCCCAACGCCGTCGACAGGCCCATCGTCGTCCTCGGCCACCCCGGCGCGGGCAAGTCGGTGCTGACCGAGATGCTCGCCGCCCGGCTGTCGACCGCGGACTTCTTCGCGCTGCGGGTGGAGCTGCGCGCGGTCTCGCCCAACGCGCCGATCCACAAACAGATCGAAGAGGGTGTCGGCGCCACGCTGAACACCGCGGTGCAGTGGCGGGCACTTGCCGAATCGGCCGGCGGCGCCCTGCCCGTGGTCATCCTGGACGGTTTCGACGAGCTGCTGCAGGCCAGCGGCGTCAACCGCTCCGACTACCTGGAGCAGGTGCAGGAGTTCCAGCACCAGCAGGAGGCCCTGGGCCATCCGGTGGCGGTGATCGTGACCAGCCGGACGGTCGTCGCCGAACGCGCCAGGTTCCCCCAGGAGACCCCGGTCCTGCGCCTGGAGCCGCTGAATGAGCGGCAGATCGCCCGCATGGTCGACCTGTGGAACGCGTCCAACCGCACCGCCTACAGCTCGCGAGGGCTGGAGGCCCCGACCGCCGAGGCGCTGCTGCCCTTCCGCGAACTCGCCGAGCAGCCGCTGCTGCTGCTCATGCTGCTGGTCTACGACGCCGCCGACAACGCACTGCAGCGCTCCGGCGGCGAGCTGTCGCGCAGCGGCCTGTACGAGGAATTGCTGACCGGCTTCGCCGAACGGGAGGTCCGCAAACACCGGTCGTACCTCAGTGATGGGGAGCTGGCCAACGCCATCGAGGACGAACTGCACCGGCTGGAGGTCGCCGCCGTCGCGATGTTCGTCCGGCAGCGGCAGAGCGTGGCTGCCGACGAACTCAAGCAGGACCTCGCCGTGCTCATGCCCGACTCCGGGACCCGTCCCGCAGAGGCCGGCCTGCACGGAACCGTCAGCGACGCCCACCAGGTGCTGGGGCGGTTCTTCTTCGTACACGAGTCCCAGGCCCAGATCGAGTCGCGCACGGCGAGCGTGTTCGAGTTCCTGCACGCCACCTTCGGCGAGTACCTGGTGGCCCGCGCGGTCACCGCCGAGCTGGCCGAGCTGCTGGAGGCCCGGCGGTTCGCCGCGCGGCGGCCGCGCGCAGCGCCGCCCACCGACGACGGGCTGCTCTACGCGCTGACGTCGTTCTCGCTGCTGGCCGGCAGCGCCGCGACGGTCGAATTCACCGGGGACCTGCTCGACCGGCGGATCGCCGGCGATCCCGGCGAGCGCGCCGAGTACCGCGAACTGCTCATCGACCTGTTCCGCGAAGCGCCCTACCCGGCGGAGAACCGCGCCTACACCGCCTACCAGCCCCGCCGCCTGCCGATCACCGACCGCCAGGCCGCCTACACCGCCAACCTGGCCACGCTGCTCACCCGCGTGGCGCCGGAGGGCGTCGACATCGCCGAGCTGTTCGGCAACGAGCACGGCTGGCAGAACGTGTCGGACTGGCGGGCGCTGGCCGGACAGTGGCGCGGCCTGCCCAATACGCAGTGGCACGGGTTCCTGGAGGTCGTACGGCTCCGCCACATCGGCTACGGCGGCGACGCCCAGCCGCGCACCGTGCTGAGCGCGGACACGCAGACGAGCGTCGGCGAGTGCATCGGGTTCGAGATCACCTCCGGCACCCGGGCCGCACTGTCAGTGCTCGACCCCTACTCGATCGCCGTCCCGCCCGGAGTCACCGGCGGTCTGCTGCGCTCCACGGCGATGCGCATCAACGGCACGGCGGCGCGTATGGCGCTGATGATGCTTCCGTTGCTGGAGCATGTCGGCGGCAACCTGCTGGACTGGTTCGAGGACACCGACGAGGGAACGGCGTGGTCCCGGATGCACGACCTGCTGGAGCTGCGGCTGTCGCTTCCCGACCTCGAACCGGGCGGGTGGCGCACGCGGGTACTGCGTTATAGGCGGCTGTTGGACACGGACGTGCTCGGCACGGTCGAGGCGCTGGTGTTGCGGCAAGTGGCTGAGGATCTTTCCCATACCCCTCAGGCCGACTCCACCGAAACCCTATATTTCAGAGCGGAACTGCTGGACATTGTGGCGGGTTACCTGGGAGCGGTGCGCAGCTTCTCCGCCGCACTGTCGGCGTCGGCGGACGTGCTGACCGCTGTGTTTGACGAATTGGGCAGGCACAGCGCTCACCGCGGAGTTCCCGCGGGAACCTTCTCCTGGATCATGGACGCAGCCAGGGCCGGTCAGGCGGAAGATGACGGGCACGTGTCGCCCCCTGGGAGCACGGACGACCCCCAACCCCCATCCGACGGTGTCCCCCAGCCGACATCCCGCGAGACCTTCCCGCAGGCGCAGCGGCGGCGGCCCCGGCCGTCCGCAGCGCTTGCTCCCTACAGCCACGAGCACGGCGACCGCTCCTTCTGGGGCTCCGGGTGACCGCGGCCCAAGCTCCCAAGCCACTCGCCCCTACCGCACACCCAACGCGTACTCCACCAGCTCCGGCACCACCTCGCCGATCGGGTCGCGCAGCACGACTGCGGCACGCTCGTCGTAGGGTGTCGGCTCGGCGTTGGCGATGATCAGCGGCGCCCCGTTGTCCAGGGCGATGTCGCACAGCCCGGCCACCGGGTGCACCGCCAGCGACGTGCCCACCGCCATGAACACCGAGCCTTCGGCCGCCGCCTGGACCGCGGCATCGATGACGTCGGGCTTGAGGCGCTGGCCGAAGGAGATGGTGTCGGCCTTCTGGATGCCGCCGCAGACCAGGCAGCGCGGGTCGGACTCGTCCTCCAGCCGTTCCAGGACCTCCGGGGTGGGAGTGCGGGCGCCGCATTGCATGCACGCCACCTGCGTGATGGTGCCGTGCACCTCGATGATGTGTTCGGCGGCGATGCCCGCGGCCTGGTGCAGGCCGTCGATGTTCTGGGTGACCAGGGCGCGCAGCCGCCCGGCTGCGTCCAGGTCGGCCAGTGCGCGGTGGGCGGCGTTGGGGCGGGCGTGCCAGGCGGGGTGGTCGCGGCGCATCCGCCACACCTTGCGGCGAACGTTGGCGTCGGACATGTAGGTGTCGAAGTCGAACAGCGCAGCCGCGCCCGGATCCTTGGTCCACACGCCCTGCGGGCCGCGGAAGTCGGGGATGCCGGAGTCGGTGGAGATGCCGGCGCCGGTGAGTACGGTGATCCGGTCGGCTCCGGCGAGCAGGGGAGCGACGTCGGCGGGGCGGGCGGCTGCGGGCATGGACGGTCCTCGGCATCGGGGGCGGCGGCCGCGCGCGGGCCCATAAGCCCGCAGGCCCGCAGTGGGCGGGTTCGGGCTGGTGCCGCCGGGGGCGAAGGCGTCCGGCGCGGCCGTGGTGGTTCTGCGCCCATTGTGGCAGCGCTGCGGGCGAGCGGCGGGCGGGCTCCTCTGGCTGCTCCGCCGACCGCAGCGGTCCATCCCGCGCCGCCCCACCGGCGCAGTGGATCGCCCGCGGTTCCGGCGGTTCACGGCTAGATCACGTATCCGCCACTTCTCGCCGACGAGGGCGGCGGACAAACCGTTGCAACGCGCGCTTCGCGGTAATCTCGCATCAGAACGGGAACGCGGGAACGGCTCGCGGGCGCCCGGCCGAGGAGGTTCGGCGACGCGCCGAATCCCGCGAATACGGAGGTCACCCGAAGCCGATGGGGTTCGCTGGTAAGGGACGGCACCTGGCCGCACCAGGCCGACAGCACGATGAATCACCCGAACAGCGCTGAAGAGTGTAAAAATCTCCTTCGCCATGAAACAGCCGCCCTACATCCTCATCGTGAACGGGACGAAGGTCCGCCGGCCGGTCTTCGTACTGGGAGCGCCGCACTCCGGTGTGGACCTGGTCGCCCATGCGCTGGGCAAGGCACCGGGCTTTCACATCGGGGCGGGCAACGGCACGGTGCTCGACGCCGTGCACGCCCTGGCGCGCCGCCCGTCGATGGCCGAAGAGCGCGCCTCGGGCACCGCGGCGCTGCTGCGTGCGGCGTTCGCCGAGTCGTGGCAGCTCACTCCGCGCACCTGCCCGTACTGCCCGGGCGGGCCGGTGTCCGCTCGCGAGGCGGCTGAGCCGTGCCGGCACGCCGGCGGGGTCAGCAGGTTCGGCGACGCCAGCCCGGACCTGCTCTACAGCGCCACTGCGCTGCAGAACGCGTTCGACGACGCCGTGTTCGTGCAGATCATCCGGGACGGGCGCGATGTGGCATCCGAAATGCTCGCCGACGAGCAAGTGCTGGCCTGGTTCCGGCCCGGGATGTCCAACGTCGACGGCGAGATGCCCAACCCGTTCTTCGGGATTGAGACCGAGCAGGACCGCAAGCAGTACCCGAAGCTCTCCACGGCGGCCAAGTGCGCGCTGCGCTGGCGGGGCGCGGTGCGGCTGTCGGCGAAACTGCGCGGCTCGCTGGGCGCCGAGCAACTGATGACGCTGCGCTACGAGGACCTCTTCGGCAGCGAGGTCGAGACCGCCGAGCAGCTCCGCGAGTTCACCGGTGCGCGGGTGTCGGCGATGGAGCTGGTGCGCAGCGGATCCACCGGGATCGGGGCCTGGCGCAACCGGCTCAGCGCTGAGCAGCGCGACGACGTCCGCAACATCGCCGGGGCGGAGCTGAAACGGTTGGGCTATGCCAAGGACCGGGCGCGCTGAAGGCCTGGGGCGCTCTGGCGTGGTTGAGAAGACGCGGGAAGTGTGTTGTGAGGTCGGTGCCGATCATGCTGAAATGCCGGGCCCAGCTGTGAAATCCGGGCATTTCTGCAGGGTCGCCCGCCCGCCGGGTGGCCCGCCCCCGGCGGCCGGGGCCGGGGGCGGGCCACCCCGGCCGCCTGCGGGCGTCGATGCCGCTTTTCCCGTCCGGACCGCCCGCGGATCGGCCGCGGGCAAGGCCGCCGAGCGGACCCGTGTCCGACCCGGCCCCCTCTTGAGGGGCAGCGGTCGGCAGGGGCCCGCCCTTGCTGCGCGGCACGGGCCCTGCTCGGCGATGACGGCGGAGCCCACCGAGTAGGGCGGCCCTATCCCGCGCCCAAGGCTGAACGACGACCGAAGGGTCGCGGTCGGCCGTATCCGCCGCCGCACCGGCTCCACCGGCTACACAACCGCCCGCTGCAGCCACTCCCCCGCGGCGCGCCAGGCCGCGTGCCGCGGATCGATGGGGGCGAAGTGGTCGGCGCCGGCGATCTCGGTGTAGTCGACCGGGTCTCCGGCTGCGCGGGCGGCTGCTGCGTAGGCGCGGCTGTGTTCGACGGGCACCCGCTGGTCGGCGTCGCCGTGCACGATCAACTGGGGGACGCCGACCGGGACGCGGTGCAGCGGTGCGGCCTCGGCCCAGGTGCGATCGGCGGGCTCCGTGCCGAGGAAGTCGGGGACGGCGCCCTCGCCCAGTCCCGCCCGGGCCGCGGCGCGCAGGTCGGTGACCGGCGCCAGGCCGACGACCGCTGTCAGCGGTGAACCGGGCGCGGCCAGCAGTGCCAGGTGGCCGCCTGCAGAGTGGCCTATGGCGACCACCCGCCCGGGGTCACCGGGTTCGGCCCCTTCGCCGAGCCGGGCGCCGAGCACGTCCAGCCCAGCCCGCACATCGTCGAGCGTCTGCGGCCAGCCACCGCCGTCACCGCCGGTGCGCCGGTACTCCATGTTCCATACCAGCCAGCCGGCGTCTGCCAGCTCGGCGGCGAGCGGATCCATCAGACGCAGGTCGTGGGCGTCGCGCCACCATCCGCCGTGCAGCAGCACCGCAACGGGGAAAGGGGCGTCGCCGTCGGTGTCGGGCTGCCAGATCCCGACCACTCGGCTGGGGTGTGTGCCGTATGCGAATACGTGCTTGTTCGCCATAGCGCCTCCGCTCCCCGGCCGGCGGTGGCTCGCGGCTCATGGCCGGCGGTTCCGCCGACCGCGGCCGCCGCCCGCTGAACCATCCGGGCCTGCTGAACCGTCCGGGCCATTCGGCCGACCCGGATTTCGGTCGGGCCGCTTCGTGGTTGCCGTAGGCCGAGTCTGCCACGTCCGCGGCCCGTTGCTGCGGGCGACCTGGCGATCACGCTTCGCCGAGCTAGGACGGCGGGCGGGCGCGGGCGTCGGGGGTAGGGATCCACCGGGGACGGGCAGGCAGGATTCAGCCAGGCGGGAGACGGCGGCGGGCTGGACGCAGGGCAGGCGCATGCAGGGCGGGAGCGTGATCCACAACGCCTCCCCTGTCCGTCGCCGCACCGAGGCGGGCTCGCCTACGATGAGGCCATGGGAGAACTCGGAATCTTCGGCCTGATCGCGCTGATCGTCATGATGGCGGTGCCCGTTTCCATCTTCGTCGGCGGCGTCGTCTACGTCGTTCGGCTGGCTCGGCGCGGAACGCAGGCCACGCTCGCCGACGCCGCCAAGCGGCGCGAACTCGCCTGAACAACCGTCCGGCCGCGCCGCGGCATGTCGCGGGGCATGTCCGGCCGCCGGGCCGCCGAACCATCGGCTGACACGCCGCCGGACCGCCGATCGGCCGCCGACTGCGCCGACCGCTTACTGCGCCAACCGCACAACGCCCTACCGACGCACTGCGGCCGATCGCCCCTCGGCGGCAGGGGCGATCGGCCGCAGTGCGTGTCGATCCGATCGAGCCGAATCAGGCCGGGTCGGCCGAGTCGGCCGGATCGGTCAGGTCAGCCGAACCAGCCGGGTCAGGCCGCGTTCATCGTGTCCGGGTTGGGCCCGAAACGCTGGCCGTTGTTGAGCCCGGAGATGGTCTCGACGTCGCCGCTGGACAGCTCGAAGTCGAACACGTCGAAGTTGGCGCGGATGCGCTCCGGGGTCACCGACTTCGGGATGGCGATGTTGCCGACCTGCAGGTGCCAGCGCAGGATCACCTGCGCCGGGGACTTGCCGTAGGCCTCGGCGACCTTGCCGATGGTCGGGTCCTGCAGGACCTGGCCCTGGCCCAGCGGGCTCCAGGCCTCCGTGGCGATGTCGTGCTCGCGGTTGAAGCTGCGCAGCTCCTGCTGGGTCAGCCGCGGGTGCAGCTCGATCTGGTTGACCGTGGGCACGATCCCGCCTTCGTCCAGGACGCGGCGCAGGTGCTCGGCGTGGAAGTTGGAGACGCCGATGGCGCGGACCCTGCCCTCGGCGTAAAGCCGCTCCATCGCCTTCCAGCTGCTGAGGAAGGTATCGCGGGCGGGCATGGGCCAGTGGATCAGGTACAGGTCGAGGTGTTCCAGACCGAGCCGCTCCATCGTGGCGTCGAAGGCGCGCAGCGTGCTGTCGTAGCCCTGGTCGGTGTTCCAGAGCTTCGAGGTAACGAACAGCTCGTCGCGCGGCAGGCCGGAGCGCTGCAGGGCCTGGCCGACACCCTCCTCATTGCCGTAGGCGGCGGCGGTGTCGATGCTGCGGTATCCGGTCTCCAGAGCGGTACTGACGACATCGGCGGTGTCGCCGCTCTCCACCTGCCAAACGCCGAACCCCAGTTGCGGAATGCGGACGCCGTTGTTGAGCGTCACCTCGGGAACCGTGGTCATGGATCCTCCCCCATTGGTCAAGTGCATGATCTGTCTACCCAGAGCGGTAACCGCACGCTACCTGGGACACATTCCGCGAACGCGGGCGGTGTGCACAGTGCCACTTGCGCGCGGGGCGGGGGAGGCCGGCACTGTCGTGCGGGGCCGCGGCACGGCCGACGGCCGACTCACTCACCGAACCGGTAAACCACCCCGATGACCAGCAGGTTTTCTTCGGGAAGCTCCGGGTCGAGCCCGGGATAGTCGGCCGCGCAGCCCTGCTGGAGGACGTAGGGCTCGCCCGGGCGCAGCCGCTCGATCTCGCCGGCCACGGCAGTGCGGGCGGCAGCGGCGGCGACCTCCCGTTGAGAACCGCTTTCCGCGCCCTCGGAACCCTCGGCGCCCAGGGAACGGTAGACGATGTCGACGGGGCGCGCCTGCGCCGGGATGAGGTCGACCAGACCGCCGACCGCCTCAAGCCCGGAGCCCGGACCCTTCTCTCGCGTATTCCCTCTCACGGCCACCAGCTCCTTCGGTACTGAGGGGATACCTGCGCCCTTTGCCATCACCCAGTAACCTGCGAGCGAGTTCCGCAAACGGCCCCGAAGCGGATGGTCCATCCCAGACGGGCGCCGCCGGCGGGAGCCGCAGATCCGAAGAGGCCGCAGCCCATGGAAACCGCACCAGCCGCGCAGGGCCGGCAGCCCGCGGCGCGCATCCTCGTCAGCGCCTGCCTGCTCGGTAGCCGCGTGCGCTTCGACGGACGCGCCAAGACCGTCGACGACACGATCATCGACCGCTGGCGGGCGGAGCGGCGCATCGTCCCGCACTGCCCGGAGGTGGCCGGCGGCCTGCCGGTCCCCCGTCCCCCCGCCGAAATCGAGCCGGGATCCGACGCCCGCGCCGTCCTGGAGGGCCGCGGGCGCATCCTGACCCCGCAGGGCGAGGACGTCACCACCTACTTCCTCACCGGCGCCCACGCGTGCCTCACCGCCGCGCAATCCCACGGCGTGCGCGCGGCCCTACTCAAAGAATCCAGCCCGTCCTGCGGCCTGCACAAGGTCTACGACGGCACGTTCACCGGCAACACCGCGCCGGGCCCCGGGATCACCGCTCTACTCCTCCAAGACCACGGGATCGCCGTCTTCCCCGAAACAGCCCTCCCAGCCGCCGACACCCACCTACGCTCCCCCGCATCCGCATCCGCCCACCCCGGCAACCCGTCACAAGCAGGCCCGCAGATGCGGTAGAGTTTTACTCGTTCGCAGGGCAGAAGCCCACCGAACACCGGGACGTAGCGCAGTTTGGTAGCGCACTTGACTGGGGGTCAAGGGGTCGTGGGTTCAAATCCCGCCGTCCCGACAGCGAAAGAGCAGCTTAGCTGCAGGTCAGGAGCCCGATCACCGAGTCCGGTGGTCGGGCTCTTGGGCGTTTGGCCGTCAGTCGACCGTGGGATTGAACGTCATCCGGCGCCTCAAAATGTTCAAACGAGTTACTGAGCGACACTCAGCCGTCGTCAGGATCCACGCCCAGGACTCGCAGCAGATCGGCCGTCGTGACGCGGTAGCCCTCCCCGATCCGGATCACCTTGCACGGAAAATCGTCCGCCTTGGCCCGCTGATAGGCCTTCGTACGACCGATCCCCAGCATGCGCGCGGCGGCCATGAGACCGATGGTCGGCGGCAAGGGGCGTGGCTGCTCCAGCGTTATTGGCATTGCGTCTCCTCGATGTGTAGCGGCTCATCGTCTTGCACTAACTGGTGGTTCGGTACAGGACGCGACATCCCTGCTATCGACAGTGCGGTATCCCCGCGTCCGCCGAAGGCCACCGCGTCCTCGAAGGAGGCCGGGTCGGTGGCCTTCATCTCGGCCCAGGACTCCATTCGAGCGGAACGGGCACCCCACGCAGGCGGATTTGGGGTGTCGCCCAAGCCGTGGACAATGCGGAAGGCCAACGGCACTGGCTGGGCGTCCCCGATCTCCATAACCGGGTAGGCGGCGGCCGTCGGGCCGTTGAGACGCCAGGTCCGCGGAGACGTCCAACCAATCACCAGACGGCCGGGGCGTGGAACCCGATCCCGAATGCCGGTGGTGCCGGTTGTAGTAGTCGAAGAAATACCAGTCCACTGCCCGGCGGCGGAGGTCGCGAACGGCTCCGGTCCGCCAGCAGCCCCACCAGGCATCTTGGCAAGCCACCGGATGACGAAACCGGAAATTACAGAAAGTTTCCGGAAACTACTTGACGTCAAGAGCATTATCGCTCACATTCGGCGGCAAGGGCAGCAACGCCCCGACTTTTCCGGGCGGGCCTGTCGCGTAGGAGCCACGTTCAGGCATGCGCCAGACCGTCCGGAAATGTTAGCGCTAACATCCCCCAGTACAGGCCTAGAGCCCGCGTTAGCCCCCGCCGGGCGGAGCGCGCAGCTCCAGGCTTCGAGAGGAAGGACCGTGTCTACGTTGAGCAGGTTTCCGAGCGCACCGGCCTTGCGACTGCGAAGGGCCCTGCGAGCCGTCCTCGCCGGCGTGATGATCATGCTGGTCGGCAGCGCCGGCACCTTGGTCGGACCGACACCAGCCGCGGCCGCCGCAGTCGACACGAACGCGTACTACGTGCTGGTGAACCGCGAGAGCGGCAAAGCGCTGGATGTATACAACCGGGCCACCGACAACGGGGCGCGGATCACCCAGTGGCCCCGGAACGACCAGCACCAGCAGCAGTGGCGGTTCGTCGACTCCGGCGACGGTTACTACCGTTTGCAATCACGGATTTCCGGCAAGGTACTCGACGTCTACAACTGGTCGACCGCCAACGGTGCCGATATCGTTCAATGGACCGACTTCAACCAGGCCAACCAGCAGTTCCGGTTGGAAGACTCGCCTGGCGGCCACGTCCGGTTGATCAACCGGCACAGCGGCAAGGCCGTGGAGGTGCAGGGCGCTTCGCACGCTGACGGCGCCGACATTGTGCAGGCCGACGACTCGGGTGGCGGCCACCAGCAGTGGCGACTCGTCCGGGTCGGCGACGAGGGGGCGGACGACACGTGCGCGCTCCCCTCGACGTACAACTGGACATCGACCGGCCCGCTGGCGCAGCCGAGGCAGGGATGGGTTTCGCTCAAGGACTTCACCCACGCCCCCTACAACGGCCAGCACCTCGTCTATGCGACGAACCACGACACGGGATCGTCATGGGGCTCGCTGAACTTCGGCCTCTTCAACGATTGGGCCGGCATGGACTCGGCTACCCAGAACCCGATGCCCTTCTCCGCCGTCGCACCGACTCTCTTCTACTTCGCCCCCGAGGGCATCTGGGTGCTCGGCTACCAGTGGGGCGGATCCGCCTTCTCCTACCGGACGTCGACCGATCCCGCCGACGTGAACAGCTGGTCGCAGGAGCAGACCCTCTTCAGCGGAAGCATCTCCGACTCCCCCACGGGCCCCATCGATCAGGCGCTGATCGGTGACAGCACGGACATGTACCTGTTCTTCGCCGGAGACAACGGCAGGATCTACCGGGACAGCATGCCTATCGGCGACTTCCCGGGCAGCTTCGGTTCGAGCGCGACGACCATCATGTCCGACAGCACCAACGACCTGTTCGAAGCGGTCCAGGTCTACAACGTCGAGGGCCGGGACCAGTACCTCATGATCGTCGAAGCGATCGGCGCGCAAGGTGACCGCTACTTCCGCTCGTTCACAGCCGACAGGCTGGACGGCACGTGGACACCGCAGGCCACCACCGAAAGCAACCCGTTCGCCGGCCAGGCCAACAGCGGCGCCACCTGGACCGACGACATCAGCCACGGCGAGCTGATCCGCACCGACCCCGATCAGACCATGACCGTCGATCCCTGCAATATGCGGTTCCTCTA
Source organism: Streptomonospora sediminis (assembly GCF_054778995.1). Taxonomy (NCBI): domain Bacteria; kingdom Bacillati; phylum Actinomycetota; class Actinomycetes; order Streptosporangiales; family Nocardiopsidaceae; genus Streptomonospora; species Streptomonospora sediminis. The sequence continues at coordinate 90,978 of NZ_BAAGYZ010000009.1, read as the reverse complement.
CCAAGGGCGCTCGCCCGACTCCGGCGGCGACTACGGCCAACTGCCGTATCGGCCAGGTCTTTTGACACTGCAGCGCTGACACGGGCGGTGACGGACCGCGGGTTCCGACTCGTCGTACGTTGAATGCCCCCCAACACGAGAGGATGCGGTGGCGGAGGCCGGATCCGGAGCGGCGCCTTGCGAAAGCAGGGTCTCGGGCGATGCACCCGCGGGTGGAGCCGCCGTTCCCCAGCCGGTCCGACCTGCGCCGTCGCCACAGCTAGGCGGTGGCTCCGCTGGTTCACCTCCACGGTCGTGGACAGCGGAGGGCCCAACGCCAGACTTCGATCTGGATATGCGGTACTGCGGCCGACGAGTTCACGGTCTCCGTGGCAATGCTCACTTCGTGCTCGTCGGTCGCTTCGACCACGTGCAAGCGCGGTCGACCCTCGAGGCAGGACGATGCGGCCGGGGCCGAGGAGTACTACCGGCGGGCCATCGCGGCCGGCAACACCTACGCCCTGAACAACCTCGGCATCCTCCAGGCCGATCGGCGACAGTATGTCGAAGCCGAGTACCTGTATCGCCGCGAAGAACTGCGGTTCCAGCGGACGAACGTCGTAGCGGTCCGTGAAAAGGAACCGGTCTCGCAGCGGGCGATCGCGCCGTATGGTTGGTCCCGACGATGGCGTCGGCCCACAGGACGAAACTCACCTGCGCCCAAATCCTCGGGGACGCACAGAAGATCGGCGAGACCGAGAACGGTCTGAGCAAAATGGGATACTCGCCCAAGGCGATGTCGTTCTCGGACATATTCGGGTTCGCTTCTGGCCACGTGAGTCCGAGAGGCAGGTCGGTGGCGTTGCCGGCCAGCCACACCCCGGGCACGCCAGTCGGTCCGGCCATGCCGGACGCGAAGCGGCGACCCATGTCATCGGGCAGGTCCTCCATGGGCAACTCCAGCCCGTTCAGGCCCTCGGTGCGGGCCTGCATACGGGTGGCGACCGCGAGGACTCGGTGAGCCGTGAACGCGCCGTCGGCCAGGCCAACACCCGCAACATTGCGGGGCGTGCCGCTGTCGATCACGACCACGGAGCGGCTACGCAGTCTGCCTGCCGCTCCATGGTCCGAACTCGAACTTTAACCGCCCTTGACTTGGAAAGCGCTTTCTCTATGCTCTAGGAAAGCGCTTCCCAACCCCCATATCCCCCAACGAAGGGTAAGCAGTGAGACGACCAATGACGCGTCGACTCGTGTCGGCGCTGGCCACTGCGGCCGTGGTGGCGGCCGGTCTGGCCCTGCCGGTGTCCACGGCATCGGCGCAGACCGGTAGCGCAACGGGTTACGCGACCCAGAACGGCGGGACCACCGGCGGCGCGGGCGGAGAGACGGTCCGAGCCACCACCGGAACCCAGATCCACGAGGCCCTGTGCGATCGGCCCAGCACCAGCACCCCGGTCATCATCGAGGTGGAAGGGACCATCAACCACGGCAACACCTCCAAGGTGTCGGGCGACGGTTGCGACACTGCCGACGACGTGATCGAGCTCAAAAGGATCAGCAACGTCACGATCGTCGGCGTCGGCGGCGGAGCCGTGTTCGATCAGCTGGGCATCCACATCCGGGAGTCCAGCAACATCATCATCCAGAACGTGACCGTCCGGAACGTCAAGAAGTCCGGCTCGCCGACGTCCAACGGCGGTGACGCCATCGGGATGGAGAGCGACGTCCGCAACGTCTGGGCCGACCACCTCACCCTGGAGGCGTCGGGCGGGGAGTCGGAAGGCTACGACGGCCTCTTCGACATGAAGAACAACACCAAGTACGTCACCCTCTCCTACAGCACCCTGAGCAACTCCGGCCGCGGCGGCCTGGTCGGCTCCAGCGAGAGTGACCGCTCCAACGGCTTCATCACCTTCCACCACAACCTGTACGAGAACATCGACTCCCGGACACCGCTACTGCGCGGCGGCACAGCGCACATCTACAACAACCACTACGTGGACCTGCAAAAATCCGGCATCAACTCCCGGGCCGGGGCGAGCGCGAAGGTGGAGAACAACTACTTCAAGGACTCCAAGGACGTCCTGGGCACCTTCTACACCAATGAGAAGGGCTCCTGGGAGGTCAGCGGCAACATCTACGACAACGTGACCTGGTCCAGCGAGGGTGACGAGAACTACCCCGCCGGACCCGACCCGCAGTCCAACACGACGGTGAGCATTCCGTACCCCTACGAGCTCGACGACGCCGGCTGCGCGCCGGAGGTGCTGGAGCAGACCGCGGGTGCGGGCCAGGGCAATCGGATCTCGGACGGCAACTGCGAAGCGGAGGACCCGCCCGCACCGGATCCGAACGACCCCGATCCGAACGACCCGGACCCGGATGACCCGGACCCGAACGACCCGGACCCCACCGATCCTCCCGACGGGACCAACCTCAGCATCGGGGCCGGCGCCGACGGCTCCAGCAAGGCCGACGGGACCAGTTACGGAAACGTCATCGACGGCGACATGAGCACCTACTGGTCGCCGAGCGGCTCGACCGGCCGCATTTCGGTCAAGTGGGACTCCAACGCCACGGTGTCCACGATCAACATCCGCGAAGCCTCCGGCGCCGAAGGCAACATCGGCTCCTGGCGGGTCGTCGACCACGACACCGGCGCCGTCCTGACCACCGGCAGCGGCGCGGGTGTCATCACCTTCGACTCTACTGCGCTGCGTAAGATCGACTTCGAGATCACCGGCTCGAACGGCACACCGCGCGTCGCCGAGTTCGAGACCTACGCCGGCTCGCCTCCGGACGGCGGCGGCGACGACAACCCGGGCGGGACTCCGCCGCCTTCAGGTGACGAGTTCTTCGTGGCTCCGGGCGGTAGCGACGGCGCCGCCGGCACCGAGTCCGACCCGACGACGCTCACCTCGGCGATCGACCGGATCGAGCCCGGCGGGTCGATCTACATGCGCGGTGGTGACTACGACTTCTCCGAGACGGTTCACATCGAGCCGGGGAACGACGGTCTGTCGAGCGACCGCAACGAGCTGTTCGCCTACCCCGGTGAGACTCCCGTGCTGGACTTCTCCGGCCAGAGCGAGGACTCCTCCAACCGGGGACTCGCCATCGGCGGCGACTGGTGGCACGTGAACGGCATCATCGTCGAGCGGGCCGGGGACAACGGCATCCTGCTGGGCGGCAACGACAACGTCATCGAGCGGGTGACCACCCGGCACAACAGCGACACCGGGCTGCAACTGTCGCGGTACACCGCCGGTGCTCCCAGGTCGGAGTGGCCCTCGGACAACCTGGTCGTCAGCTCGGTGTCGCACGACAACGTCGACTCCGACGGCGAGGACGCCGACGGCTTCGCCCCGAAGCTCACCGTCGGGGAGGGGAACGTCCTCCGTTACACGGTGGCACACAACAACATCGATGACGGCTACGACCTCTTCACCAAGGACGACACTGGAGCCATCGGTGCAGTGACCATCGAGGACTCCCTCGCCTTCGAGAACGGGACCCTCAGCGACGGCTCCCAGGCCGGGGACGGCGACCGCAACGGCTACAAGCTCGGCGGCGAGGACATCGGGGTCGACCACGTCGTCCGGGGCAACGTCTCCTACGGCAACGGCAAGCACGGGTTCACCTACAACAGGAACACCGGCTCGATGACGGTCTCGGACAACGTCAGCATCGGCAATGAGGAGCGCAACTTCAACTTCGACGGCGGCTCCTCGCAGTTCCGGGACAACACCTCGTGCGACAGCGGGTCGAACGACAGGATCATCGGCGATGCTGACAGCTCGAACCAGTTCTGGTCCGGCTCGAACGGGTCCCGGTGCTCCTCCTACACCGGCGCCCTGGACTGGTCCTTCGACGCGGACGGCAGCCTCGCCGTGACCTTCGGCGGCAACGAGGCCGACCTGTAACCGATCCGGTCGGCAGTACCGCAGCCGACCGGAATACCGGCCGGCCCTTCCGAGCGAACCGGTTGGGCCGGCCGTTCCAGGCGTTGGCGGCGGGCCGCGGCCCATCGCCGCGCCGGCAGCGCCGCCATCGGCGCGCTTTCGCCTCCGGGCACGCAGAGGCGGTCGCCCTCTCCTGTGGCGTATCCGGCCGGTTGCCGCCCGTTTCACGGCTGCGGACGCGCAACGGCCGACCGGGTGGGATGTGGGCAGGCTCTCGTACTCAAAGAGTGATCCCGACCCTCACGTAACCGTAGGATTAGAGGGCGCCGAGTCGTACGCGGCTCGCGCCCTTTCTCTGCCTCGACACCCCGTCCCGCGGTGCGTCTGGCGCCACGGGCCTGCGGCAACGGCGCCGCCGGCAAGCGGGCGGCCCGCATGCGCATGCGGTCGGCCCGGGGTGGCCGGGGAGCCCGATCCATCGGCATCCGTCCGCCGTGTGCTGCGGCGTGCCCGGAGCAGGGGCACAACTCCCCCGCCCGGCCACGGTGTGTGCACGCGGCTCCTACGAGATTGGCCTCATGACCGCCCAGCAGACCCCCGCCCGCCGACGCCTGCGCATACCGCGCCTATCCCCGTCAGTACTGCGCTCCGAGGTCCTCGCCGGCCTCGTCGTCGCCCTCGCCCTCATTCCCGAAGCGATCTCCTTCTCCATCATCGCGGGCGTCGACCCCCGCGTCGGACTGTTCGCCTCGTTCACCATGGCCGTCTCCATCGCCTTCCTCGGCGGGCGCCCGGCCATGATCTCGGCGGCCACCGGCGCCATGGCGCTGGTCGTGGCGCCCCTGGCCCGGGAGTACGGCGTCGACTACCTGCTCGCCGCCACCATCCTGGCCGGCGCCTTCCAGGTGGTGCTGGGCCTGCTCGGCGTGGCCAAACTGATGCGGTTCGTACCGCCCAGCGTCATGACCGGGTTCGTCAACGCCCTGGCCATCCTCATTTTCCTGGCCCAGGTGCCGCACTTCGCCGGCGAAGGCTGGCCCGTCTACGCGCTCATCGCCGCCGGCCTGGCCATCATCTTCCTGCTGCCGCGCCTGACCAAGGCGGTGCCCGCACCGCTGGTGGCCATCATTGCGCTCACCGGCGTCACCGTCCTCGCCGGCATCAACGCCCCCACCGTGGGCGACATGGGCGAACTGCCCTCCAGCTTCCCCATCCCGTTTGTGCCCGGCGTCCCCCTCACCCTGGAGACGCTGACCGTCATCGCGCCCTACTCCGCGACGCTGGCGCTGGTCGGGCTGATGGAGTCGCTGATGACCGCCAAGCTCGTCGACGACCGTACCGAAACCCCCTCGCACAAGGGCCGCGAAGCCCGCGGGCAGGGCCTGGCCAACATCATCACCGGGTTCTTCGGCGGCATGGCCGGCTGCGCCATGATCGGCCAGACCATGATCAACGTCGGCTCGGGCGCCCGCACCCGCCTGTCGACCTTCCTGGCCGGTGTGTTCCTGCTCATCCTGGTGGTCGTGCTGGGCGATGTCGTGGCCGTGATCCCTATGGCCGCCCTGGTCGCCGTAATGATCTTCGTGTCGATCGCCACCCTGGACTGGCACAGCATCGCCCCCGCCACGCTGCGGCGGATGCCCTGGACCGAGACCGCCATCATGGTGGTCACCGTCGTGGTCGTGGTCGCCACGCACAACCTCGCCATCGGCGTGATCGTGGGCGTACTGGCCTCCACGGCCCTGTTCGCCCGCGGCGTGGCCCACCTCTCCGGTGTGACCAGCGTGCTCGACCCCGAGGGCGGGGTGCGGGTGTACTCGGTGCGCGGCGACCTGTTCTTCGCCTCCAGCAACGAACTGACCGCGGAGTTCAACTACGGCGAGCAGGGCATCGACAAGGTCGTCATCGACCTCTCCCGCGCACACATGTGGGACTCCTCGGCCGTCGCGGCGCTGGACCACGCCACCGACAAGTTCGCCAAACACGGCATCACCGCCGAGATCACCGGCCTGAACATTCCCAGCGAGGAACTGCACAAGGATCTCTCCGGCACCCTCAACACCGCACACTGACCGCCGCCTGTGGTCCTCCGCCCGGTTGCGGCCCTTCATCCGGGACCGCCGCAACCGGGCCGCTCTGCTGCGGACGGCGGGAGTTGTTCGCCATCACTGCCTTCCGAGCGTTTCGGCGAAGGGGTCGTCTTCAAAGCCCTGCTGCTCTTCGCCGGGGGCGAGCAGGCACGAGTCCAGCAGGTCTTCCAGGCGCCGGGCGTCCAGGTCCACTCCGGTGAACGCCAGATGCTGGCGGCGGTCGCCCACGGCCGGGTCCCAGTCCAGGCGGGCCGAAGCACGGCGGGCCGGCGGAACCAGATCGGCGGCCGATTCGGGCAGCGAGGCCAGCCACGGCCCCGCGCTGCCGACCACGAGCAGGTCGTCGTGGGAGTCCCACACCAACAGCGTGTCCGGTTGGCTGGCCAGCCAGATCCTTCCCCGACCGCGCAGGCAGCAGGACACGATCCCGGTCAGCGCATCGTGCAGCCGCTCGGGGTGCAGCGGCCGCACCCGGGTCCAAGTGAAGGTGCTGATACGCCCGTCGGTGTGCGCGGTGTACTGCGCCCAGGCCGGATTCAGCCGCGCCGCCGCCGAAGCGGTGTCGAAGATCCCGTGGGCCAGATCGGCGATCGATTCGCTGAGCGGGACCACGGCCGCGGCCGGGTTGAGCTGCTCCAGCAGGGCGGTCGCACGCTCACGATGCCGGGAGCCCGTCAAAACGAGCGCGGTCGGGTACTCGATCTGGTGCGCGAGCACCTCGGCGACGGTGCGGTCGTCGTTCGGGGCGATGTCCAACCCGCGGTCCGCCAGTCCATCGCGGCCGGCCAAGTCGGCGAAGAGGGATTCGGCGTCCACGGCCGTGACGACAGCGGAAAGGGCCAATCGCGCGTCCGCCGCAACCGCTTCCGAGACGGTGCGGGGCTCGACCGACTCCCAGCCTTCCACAACACACAGGTTGTAGGCGTTCTCGGCGGCCAGCCCCCGCAAGAGCGGGAGCAGATCCTCGCGCAGGGTACAGGACGCGCACGCGTGCGCCGGCTCGATCCGGGCCCGACCGTGCGGTCCCCACCTGTCCCGGATCGAACGGTGCACTATCCCTGCGCCGGCGTCTTCGAAGCCGTGGTGGACAGCGATGGACCTCGGCACTGCGGCGAGGAGAGCGTCGACAGCCTGCTGCCGGGATGCACGGTGCAATCCGGTGACGACGGCCACGCGCATGGGGGCGCGTTCCTCCATTGGCAACCTCCCAAGATGAAAACGATAATCATTATCGTATCCCGCTCGCACCGGGCACCGGTACCGGTGCTGCCTCCGGCGGCGCACTTGGAACAGAGACCCATCCGGTTCATGCTCGCCCTCGGGTTCCTCGTCGGGCTCGCGTTCGCGCCAAGGGTCGCTCTCTCAGTTGGCCACCACCGCGCGTGGCCGGTCCACCTGGTGTCCGCCCCCTACCTGCGGTGGAAGAGGCGCCTGCCGCAGCGGTTGATGATGTTGCTCGACGATGCCCACCGGCTCGGCCTGCTGCGTACCGTCGGTCCGATTTACCAGTTGCGTCGTGCGGAACTGCAGGACCACCTCGCCCGCACTTACCGGGCGGGTTCGCTCCATCGGCCGCCGCCGCGTCTGCTGTTGTGCGGTGACCGGGGAGATTCGCCACCGCAGCAAGGGCCCGGCCGCGCGGCCGGTGCGCGGTCCGGTGTGCGGGCAGGTTAGGCGGCGGCCGGACCTCCGATGAGGAGGGCGTCCCCAATGGGTGAAGGCGCGCCGGAACCGGTTGGTCTTGGGCCTGTGGTGGCAGGAGGACCGGTTGGGATCGCGGCTCACCCCTGAGAACGGACCAGTGGCAGGTAGACGGTGTTGAGGATGTCCTCGATCGCGGCGTCGGTGATCGGTGTCCCGCTGATCACGAACTCGCTGCGGAGCAGGTCGTGGGCGGCGGTCATGGCACGGGTGCCGCGTAGTTCGGGGCGCACCTCGCCGCGTTCGATTCCCCGCAGGTAGATCTCGTCGATCAGGTACGGCCCCGTCTCCAGGAACTGCCGGCGTGTCTCGGCGGCCAGTTCCGGGTTCCTTGCCACCTCTACGAGCACGCCGCGAAGCAGTTCGCCGTATTCGGAATCCATCAGGTCGGCGACGGAACGCAGCAGCGAGCGCATGTCAGCGGCGAACGACCCGGTGTCCGGTGCGGACACCAGCGAGCGGACCAGTTGGCCCTGCGCGTGCACCACGAGCTCGGCGCGGTTGCGCCACCTGCGGTACAGCGCGGCTTTGCTGGTACGTGCCCGGCCGGCGATCCAGTCCATGGTCAGGGCTGCGTAGCCGCGTTCGATGAGGCCTTCGCGCGCCGCGCGCAGGATCGCGTTTTCCAATTCGGCGCCGCGTCTTCGGGGCCCTTGGCGGTGATCGGTCGGGCTGCTCGTCATGGCTGCTTACGGTAACGCGTTGCGCTGACGGTTTCAGCCGCCTAGCATCCACGTTAGGGAACGACGCGTTCCCTAAATCCACGATGCTTGGGATGCCGCATGGAAGAGACGATCACCTACCCGCAGGCCCGTACCTGCCCGTACCGCCCGCCGCACGGCTACACCGAACTGACCGCGCAGGACCCGCTGCACCGCGTCGAACTCTTCGACGGCAAGCTCGGCTGGGTGGTCATGCGGCACGCGGAAGCCCGCGCGCTGCTCGGCGATTCCCGGCTCTCGTCCGACCGGACCGACCCGAACTTCCCGATGATCTCGCCGCGCGGGGCGGCCGTCCGCAGCCAGCCGCCCGCCTTCATCGGCATGGACGATCCCGAACACGGCCGCCACCGGCGCATGAGCATTCCCCAGTTCACCGTCAAGCGGATCAACGAACTGCGGCCGCGGATCGCAGAGATCGCGGAGAGGGCCGCCGAGCGGTTGCGGTCCGCAGGCCCGCCTGCGGACCTGGTCGCCAACTACGCGATACCGGTCCCGTCCCTGGTGATCTGCGAAATCCTCGGCGTGCCGTACTCCGACCACGAGTTCTTCGAAGACGCGAGTAGTCGGCTGATGCGTGCCGCCACCGAGGAGGAGGTCGCCGTACCCCGCACCGAGTTGCTGGAGTACCTGGATGCACTGATCGAAGCCTCGATCGGGAAGCCGCGGCCCGGCCTGATCGGCGAACTGGCCAACGGTGAACTCGCTCGGGGTGGAATGTCGCGGGCCGAACTCCTGGGTACCGCCATGTTGTTCCTGGTCGCGGGCCACGAGACCACCGCGGGCGTGATCGCCATGGGGACCGTGCTGCTGCTGGAACACCCCGATCAGCTCGCCGACTTCCGCACCGACCCGGATGTGGTGCCCGCCGCCGTCGAGGAAGTGTTGCGCTACACCTCCGTCGCCGACACCGCAGGGGTTCGGGTGGCCACTGCGGACATCGACATCGCCGGCCGGCGAATCCGTGCGGGTGAAGGGGTGCTGATCCCGAACGGGCCGGCGAACTTCGACCCTGCGGTGTTCCCCGATCCCGGAAAGTTCGACATTCACCGGGGCACGCGCAAACACAACGCTTTCGGCTACGGCGTGCACCAGTGCCTCGGGCAGAACCTCGCGCGGGTGGAACTGCAGATCGCGCTGCCGCTGCTGTTCGAACGCTTCCCTGGTCTGCGGCTCGCTGTTCCGGCAACGGAACTGCGGCCCAGCCGCGCCGATACGGTCCAGAACCTCACCGAACTGCCCGTCACCTGGTAAGAAAGGAACCTCCCATGCATGTGACCGTGGACCGCCGGGTCTGTATCGGGGCGGGGCAGTGCGCACTCGCCGCTCCCGATGTATTCGACCAGGACGACGATGAAGGCCTCGCCGTGGTGCTGCAAGAGGCCCCCGGTGAGGACCGGCGCGAGGCCGCCGAAATGGCGGCCGACACCTGCCCGTCGGGCGCTGTACGCATCGGCTGAAGCACCGGCGGCGGACGGTTTCGCGCCCGCCAGGTGCAGGTGGTCTCCGTTCGGGCCGGATGCAGCGGCGCGTCCGGCGCCTCCGCCCCGAACGGCCGTTGCGGTTCGGCTTCGACGGCGGTACATGCATTGCCAACAGGGCAGTAGGCCCGAAGGCGCGATCAGGTACACGCGGCAAGGCGCGGCTATTCGGACCGGCCTGTCACGATGCCGGTCCTAGCGCCGCTCGGGCACTCACCAGCCAGCAGGCGGCGGTGTACCGGACCCGGCCGCCGGCCACAAAGGGGTCGAACGCGGGGCGGACCGCCTCGACGACCCGCTCGCGGGTGCTCGCATCGGCCTGGTGCAGAACGGCGCCGAGCGGGCCCATCCGGGTGAAGTAGCGGGTCAGCTCGCTTTCGGGGAAGCCGCACGCCACGTCGATCGGCCGGATGTCGATCCCGCTCCAGCCGCTCTCCAGCAGGATGCGGCGCATCAATTCATGATCGGCGAAGGCGAATTGCCCCGGTGCGTCCGGTCGGTGGGCGGGTAAGTCGGGCAGCAGCGGCGCGGCGGTACGTGCGGCCGCCGTCATGAACGGGTTGTCCTCGGCGCCGCGCCAGGCGACGAACCGCAGCCCGCCGCCGTCGCGCGCGGCGCGGCGCAGGTTCCCGAAGGCGCGGACGGCGTCGCCGAAGAACATCACGCCGAAACGCGAGACGATCGCGTCCAGGCTGCCGGTCTCGAAGGGGCGGTCCTGGGCGTCTGCGCGAACGAAATCCGCCCGCGCGCCCTCCCGTTCGGCCCGCACCCGGGCCGCGTCGATCATCGGTGCGGAGACGTCGACGCCTACGCATCGGCTCTGCGGACCGAGCCGCCGAGCGAGGGCCACCGTCGTGCCGCCCGTGCCGCAGCCGACGTCCAGGACGCGGCTGCCGCTGCCGGCGGGCAGCGCCTAGGCGAGCAGGTCGGTGAACGGCGCGAACATTTCGTCCAGCACCGGCTGCATCTCCACCCATGCGTCGCCGGATGGGCCGTTCCACAGTGCCGCCTGGCCGCCGCTGCCGTGTGGATCGTCCATGAGTGCCTCCCGTGCTTGCGTCGTTGAAGCGGAGATGCCAGCGTGCTACTTCAAGTCGACTTGAGGTCAACATGGCACAGTTGGATATCGCCGAGGTGGCGCGCAGCGCCGGTGTCTCGGCCGCGACTTTGCGGTTCTACGAGGAAAAGGGGCTGATCGCCCCGGTCGGCAGGCGGGGGTTGCGCCGCCAGTACGATCCCGCCGTTCTGGAACGCCTGGCGCTGATCGCGCTTGGACGCTCCGCCGGATTCTCACTCGACGAGATCGCCCGCATGTTCGGCCCGGACGGGCAGCCGCGCATCGACCGGAGCCTGCTCGCCGACAGGGCGCAGGAGCTGGACAGGACCATCCGCGACCTCGGTGTCCTGCGCGACTCCCTGCGCCACGCCGCCGCCTGCCCGGCGCCGAGCCACATGGAGTGCCCCACCTTCCGCCGCCTCGTCCGCGCCGCAGCGGTCGGCACCATCGCGCCGCCGCGGCGGAGGACTCCGCGGCGGCCGGGCGAGCCGGGCGACCCGGAGTAGGCACCCTCGTCCGGCCTGCCCGGCCGCCCCTCCCTGGAGCGGCCGGGCCGGTGACGGGTGTTTGCCGGGCTTTCGGGCGGCTTCGGGCCGAGGGCGGGCTGCGGCTCGGGTACCCGCGCCTCTGCTGCGCGCAACGCCGACGGCTCCGCGAGCCGCCCTGCGCCATCGCTTCGCCCGTGCAGGTGTCCGGTGCCGCTCTGCCGCCGCGCGGAACGAGAGCGGGCGAGGCGGGCCCCTTGCGGGTGTTGACAAGGTCACATTCTCATCGATTAGAATCTTGCAATCCGCGATACGGAAAATCCAAACTGCATTACGAAAACTCGGAGACTTCGGCTGAGCCACCGCTCTCGGACGGCCGGAGCCGACCGGGTTCGGGAGACCAGATGCCCGAAACCACCCCGCAACGTCCGGGAACGGACCCCGACCCGGGGCTGTCCCGACTCAACGCACTACCGGCCGCGGCGCTGCGCTCCGAGCTCGCGCAGTGCCTCGACGTGGACCGCTGGGTCGGAGCGCTTGCAGCCGAGGCGCCCTTTGCCGACCGCGGCACGTTGCTGGCCCGTGCGGACGCCCACGCGCGCGATATCACCGCCGAGGAAGTGGCCACCGCGCTGGCCCGCCACCCGCGCATCGGCGAACAGGCCGCGGGCAAGGGAACCGAGGCCGCCTGGTCGCGCGGTGAGCAGTCGGCCTTCGCCGCCGAAACCGGCGACGCGGCCGCGCTCCAGCGGATCTTCCGTTTCGCCCAGCAGGAGTACGAGAACCGTTTCGGGCAGATATACCTCGTGTGCGCCAGCGGCCGCGGCCCGCGCGAGCTGCTGGCCGACCTGGTCGAACGCCTGGGCAACGACCCCGGCACCGAACTCTCCGTGGTCGGCGGCGAACTCCGCAAAATCGCCGGACTGCGCCTGGCCAAACTTCTGGAGACCGCATGAGCCACGTGACCACGCACATCCTCGACACCGCGCTCGGCCGGCCCGCAGGCGGCGTACCCGTCCGCCTGGATGCCGCCGCCGACCCCGATCGGACCGCCTGGAAACCGGTCGCCGCAGGCCGCACCGACGACGACGGGCGCGTGCCCGGCCTGGGGCCGGACCGGCTCCCGGCGGGTTACTACCGGATCGTGTTCGACACCGGCTCCTACTTCGCCGCAACCGGCCGGCGCGGGTTCTACCCCGAGGTCACCGTCGTCTTCGACCTCGCCGACGAGGACGCCCACCATCACGTGCCGCTGCTGCTGAGCCCGTTCTCCTACTCGACCTACCGCGGGTCCTAGGCAGGCACCTGCGACACCTGCCATCCGACCCGCCGCCTTACCGCCGCCCCCTGCCGAGGAGGAACCGCCAGGCCCCAGCCGACCAAGGTTTGACACCCGAATCTCCGAGTGCGTGACAGGTCCTTCCGCATGACCGCAGCGGTCCTCCCTCATACGCACCAGCGCAAGCGATGGATGGCACGTATCCTCACGGATGGAGCACACCCTGATGGGCATCCGGCTCGGAGACAACCTGTACGGCAAGGCCGAGGTCCGCCTCGTCCACATCAACCGCGGCACCGGCGTCCACCGGATCAAGGACGTCAACGTCGGCTCGCAGCTGCGCGGCGATTTCAACGACGTGCACACCGCTGGCGACAACGCCAAGTGCCTGCCGACCGACACCCAGAAGAACACCGTCTACGCCAAGGCCCGCGAATGGGGCGGCGTCGGCGCGATCGAGGAATTCGCCCTGCGCCTGGCCCGGCACTTCGTCGACGAGCACGAGTACGTGTCCGGCGCCCGCCAGGAGATCCGGGAATACTCCTGGAACCGCATCCCCACCGCCCGCGGACCGCACGACCACGCGTTCTACCGCAGCGGCGCCGAGACCCGCACCACCGTCGTCAACAAGGACGGCGCCCGGGAGTGGGTGGTGTCCGGTTTCGAGGGCCTGAGCGTGCTCAAGTCCACCGGCTCGGAGTTCCGCGGCTACCCGAAGACCGGGTACACCACCCTTTCCGAGACCACCGACCGGATTCTGGCCACAGACGTCACCGCCCGCTGGCGCTATGTCGGTGCCGAGCACGACTACGACTCGGCCTACTCCGCCATCCGCGACCGGTGCCTGTCCGTTTTCGCCGAGACGCACAGCCTCGCGCTCCAGCAGACCCTCTACGAGATGGGCAAGGCGGTCCTGCAGGCGCGGCCCGAGGTGGCCGAGATCCGCTTCTCCATGCCGAACAACCACCACTTCCCGGTTGATTTGAGCCCCTTCGGCCTGGATAACCCCAACGAGGTGTTCTTCGCCGCCGACCGCCCCTACGGCAAGATCGAGGCCGCGGTCGAACGCGACGACGCCCCCGCGGCCGGACGGGCGTGGCAGGACGTGCCCGGCTTCGTGTAGCAGCCGGCCCCGGCAGGCCCCAGCGGCCGCCACTTCCCCCGTTCGGGGACATCGAATCCCTGCACGGGGCCACTCCCCTGCCCCGGGCGGGTGCGGGCCGTTCCGCACCCGCCTGGAGGCCGGACGATCCGGTCTCCGGCGCGCCCGGAGGCGAGCACCGGTCCCCTGCGCACAACACGGGCCGCAGGCCCGAAAACCGGCCGCCGACTGCGGCCCGCCATCGCAAAGGCTGGAAACCGCCCATGCCGAACAGCCCCTCCGCGAAGGACCCGGACACACCGCACACCCGCGCCCCCGACCGCCCCGAGGACGAAAAGCTCCCTGCTCGGCTGCTGCTCGTCTACGGGTTGCAGCACATCCTGACCATGTACGCCGGCGCGGTCGCACCGGCCCTCGTCATCGGCGCCGCCGCCGGGATCGCCGACGACCCCGCCGCCATGGGCATCCTCGTCAGCGGCGCGCTCCTGGTCGCGGGAATCGCCACCCTCCTGCAGTCGATCGGCCACCGCCGCCTGGGCGCACAGATGCCGATCGTGGTCGCCTGCTCCTTCGTCCCGGTCAGCGCCATCACGGGGCTGGCCGCCGGACACGACGGCGAGAACCTGCCGGTGGCCTTCGGGGCGTCGCTGGCCGCCGGTGTGTTCGGCCTGTGCCTGACACCTTTTTTCGGGCAGCTCATCCGCTTCTTCCCGCCGGTGGTCACCGGCACGATCATCACCGTCATCGGGATCAGCCTCATGCCGGTGGCGGCCGACTGGATCATGGCCGACGATTCGGCCGAGCCCTCCGCCCCATTGGGCAACCTGGCCTTGGCCGGGCTGACCCTGGGCCTGATCCTGCTGGGGTCGCGGGTACTGCCCGGAGTCTGGAGCCGCCTGGCGATCCTTATCGGCCTGGTCGCGGGAACCCTGGTGGCAGTCCCCCTCGGCATGGCCGACTTCAGCCGCGTCGGCGAGGCCGACATCGTGTTCAACCCGGCCTCGTTGCTGTACTTCGGTGCGCCCCGGTTCGAACCCGCCGCTATCGCGACCATGTGCATCATCATGCTCGTGGTGCTGACCGAAGGCGCGTCCCACATCATCGCGGTAGGCGAGATCACCGGGTCCCGGGTGGACGCCAAACGCATCTCGGCCGGGCTGCGCGCCGACGTGAGCGGGTCGCTCATCGGCCCGCTGTTCAGCGCCACCCCCACCAGTTCCTTCGCGCAGAACATCGGCCTGCTCGCGCTCACCGGGGTACGCAGCCGCTACGTGGTCGCCACCGGCGCCGGGATCCTCCTGGTGCTGGGCATGTTCCCCGTGCTGGGCGGGGTGATGTCGGCCGTTCCCGGCCCGGTGCTGGGCGGGGCCGGGCTGGTGCTGTTCGGCAGCGTCGCGGCCAGCGGCATCAAGACCCTGGCCAAGGCCGATTTCAGCGACAACCTCAACCTGGTCCTGGTCTCCTCCGCCCTGGGGGTGGCGGTCCTGCCGCTGGCCTACCCGACCTTCTACGACCGCCTGCCCGAGCCGGTGGAACTCGTCGCCCACTCCGGCATCATCGGCGCGGCCGTCGTGGCGGTCGGCCTCAACGTCTGCTTCCACGTGATCGGCCGGCGCCCCGATCGCCGCTCAGCGCCGGAGGCCGGCGGAACATCCCGCGAAACGGTCCGAAACACCGACAACCCGGAGGCACCATGAGCCGGTCCCACTCCTTCGACCCCCGCGCCTACAACGCCCGGCCCTACTCCGGAGGCGACCCCTACTCCGACTACCGGCCCGCCCGGCTCGACACCGCCGGGCTCGTCGACCTCGCAGACCGGCGGCTGGGCGCGAGCGTGGTCGCCGCCAACGACGAGTCCTTCGCCGAACGGGAGAACCTCCTGCGCCCCGAGCGGGCCGCATTCGACCCGCACGCCTTCGGGCACAAGGGCAAGGCCATGGACGGCTGGGAGACCCGCCGGCGGCGCGGTCCCGATGCCCAACACCCCCACCCCGGCCCCGGCGACCACGACTGGGCGCTGATCCGCCTCGGTGTTGCTGGGACCGTGAGCTGCTTGACCGTCGACACCGCCCACTTCCGCGGGAACCACCCCACCGAGGTTTCGGTCGAGGCCGCGAACGTACCGGGTGCCCCCTCCCCCGATGAGCTGGCGGCCGCGGAATGGGCCGGGCTCGTGGCGCGTACACCCGTCTACGGGCACGCCGCCAACGACTTCGCGGTCTCAAGCGGGCGCCGCTGGACCCACCTGCGGCTCAAGCAGTTCCCCGACGGCGGCGTGGCCCGGCTGCGGGTGTACGGCGAGCCGGTCGCCGATCCCGCGTGGCTGGCGGCCCAGGGCGGAACCGACCTCGCCGCACTCGCCAACGGAGGGATGGTCGAGGACTCCTCCGGCCGGTTCTACTCCTCACCCGCCAACATCATCGCCCCCGGCCGGTCGCAGCAGATGGACCACGGGTGGGAGAACCGGCGGCGACGCGACAGCGGCCACGACTGGGTACGGTGCAGACTCGCCGCGCAGAGCACGGTGCGGGCGCTGGAGATCGAGACCTCCTACTTCAAGGGCAACGCCGCCGGGTGGGTGGAGGTCTGGGGACGCGACGCCCGCTCCGGCTCACCCGACACCTGGTTCGCGGTACTGGACCGCACCCGGCTGCAGCCCGACAGCGGGCACCGGTTCGTACTGCCCGCGGCGGTGACGGCCACCCACGTGCGCACCGACGTGTTCCCTGACGGCGGTATCGCGCGCCTGCACGTGTTCGGGTCCCCCACCTTCAGCGGCGCGGCCGATCTCGAAAGCCGCTGGAGCCGAACCGGCGGCTGAGGCCCCGGGGGCGGGTCGGCCGCCGGTCCGCCCCCGGCCGTCAGACCGCCGCGCCGCGTTCCAGCATCCGGCCGCCGGTGCTGTGCGGGCCGGTCTCGGCCCCCCGCAGGAAGGTGCGGCGCACCCGGCCGACCAGCTCGGCCCCGTCGTAGGCGCTCACCGGGTGCCGGTGCCCCAGCTCCGCGGCCCGCACCCGGAAACCCTCCTCGGGGGCGAAGACGACCAGGTCGGCGTCGTTGCCCGCGGCGATGGTGCCCTTGCCCGCCACTCCCGCGATGCGGGCGGGCGCGGCCGACATCCACCGCACCACCTCGGCAAGGGGTACTCCGCGCCGCCGGGCCTCGGTCCACATTGCCGCCAGCCCCACCTGGAGCCCGGACACCCCTCCCCAAGCGGTGCCGAAGTCGCCGGTACCGATGTCCTTCAGCTCGGGTGTGCTGGGCGAGTGGTCGCTGACCACGCAGTCGACGAGCCCGTCGCGCAAGGCCCGCCAGAGCAGGTCCCGGTTGGCGGAGTCGCGGATGGGCGGGCAGCACTTGAACCGGGTGGCCCCGGCCGGGATGGTCTCGGCCGCGAGGGTGAGGTAGTGCGGGCAGGTTTCGACGGTCAGCGGGACGCCCGCTGACCGGGCCTGCGCAATCAGCGGCAGGGCGGCGGCGCTGGACAGGTGCAGGATGTGTGCGCGTACCCCGGTACGGCGGGCCACGTCGATGACGCGGGCGATGGCCTCGTTCTCGGCCGTTGGGGGGCGCGACGCCAGGAATTCGGCGTAGTCGCGCCCGGAGCAGGCCGGGGCATCCGAGAGCACGTCGGGGTCCTCGGCGTGGACGATGAGGAGGCCGCCGAATGCGGCGATGGCCGAGCCCGCCGTCTCCAACTCCGCCGGCGAGAGGTGGCCGAACTCCGCCACGCCCGATGGCGACAGGAACGCCTTGAACCCGTAAACGCCCTGTGCGTGCAGAGCGGCGAGCTCGCCGGTCGCCCCGGGGCGGCTGTTTTCGGGCACCGCGCCGCCCCAGAACCCGACGTCGATGCCGAGCTTGCCTTCGGCGGCGGCGCGCTTGGCGGCCAGCCCCGCGGCGGTGGTGGTGGGGGGCACGCTGTTGAGGGGCATGTCGATCAGGGTGGTCACCCCGCCCAGTGCCGCGGCGCGGGTGGCGGTCGCGAACCCCTCCCATTCGGTGCGGCCGGGCTCGTTCACGTGCACGTGGCTGTCGACCAGGCCCGGCAGCAGCACCTCGTCGCCGGCGAGGGTGAGGACGCGGTCGGCGGGGGGATCCGGGTCGGCGCCGCGGGGCAGCACCTCGCGGATGGTGCCGCCGGCCGCCACGACCGTGCGGGGGTGCAGCCCTTCGGGGGTGAGGACCTGGTCGGCGCGGATGGCAAGGGAAGGGCTGGTCATGTGCTGGTGTGGGTGTCCGCGCCGGCGCTGCGGGCGGCGGGGCACCCGTCTCCTTTCTCTGGGCTGCCCGTTCTTATGGCTGCCGTCCTATGGCCGCCCGGCGCGGGCCGCCTGCCGGTAGGTCATGCGCCGGGCGCCGCAGGGACCGGAGTCAGTCCGCCTGCCCGCCGGCGCGGGGGTAAGCCATCGCGGTGAGTTCGGCGGTCCCGGTTCCGGTGGCGGCAACGACCTCGGACTCGTCGAGCGCCCCGCAGGCCAGCCCCGCCGCCAGGGAGGCGGCCAGCGCCTGTGCGGTGGCCGGTTCGTCGACCACGTTGCCCGAGACCTGGTCGAGGTAGGCGCGCAGCCGCTCGGCGGCCGGTGCGAAGGCTTCGCGGTAGAAGGCGTAGGTGGCCAGGTAGCGCGTGACCAGCTGGTGGGGGTGCAGGTCCCAGCCCTGGGGGTAACCGCGTTCCAGCGAGCGGCGCACCAGCCCCGCGTGCAGCCCCCACGCCTGCCGGACCTCCGCGGTCGGACCGGCGGGCATGACGTTGCTGCCGCCGTCGGACAGCCACACGCCCGTGCCCGCGGCGGCGACCTGCATGACCGCCTTGGCGTGGTCGGCGACCGGGTGGGCCAGGCTCTGGTAGGCGGCGGTGATCCCGCAGGCGGCGCTGTAGTCGTAGGTCCCGTAGTGCAGGGCGGTGATACGGCCCTGGCCCGCCCGGATCATGCGGGCGACCGCCGCGGTGCCGTCGCCGAGCAGGATCGACTGGGGAGTCTCGATCTGCAGCTCGAAACCCAACCGGCCCGCGGCCGCCCCCAGCCGGTGCTCCAGGCGCTCGCAGAGCCAGACCATCGCCTCGACCTGTTCGACGGAGGTGACTTTGGCGAGTGTGAGCACCAAACCGCCGGGCAGGCTGCCGTGGCCCTCCGCCAGCGCCTGCAGAAAGAGGGTCAGGCTGCGCACGCCCCGGTGCCGGCCGGCGGCCTCCATCCCCTTCATCCGGATACCGAAGCAGGCCGGTGCGGTCCCCTCGGCGAGGTCGGCGGCAAAGGCGTCGGCCGCTGCAACGGCGTGGGCGTCCTCGACTTCGTCGCCGGGATTGCCGTAGCCGTCCTCGAGGTCCGCGCGCAGGTCCTCGACCGGTTCGCGGGCGAGCTTGCGGCGCACCCTGGGCAGGATCGCGGCGACCGCGTCCGCGCCCAGTCCGGTTGCGGCGGCGAGATCGGCGGGGTCGGGGGCGTGTTCGTCGATCGCGGTCAGTGCCAGGCGCCCCCAATCAGCGGCCAGACCGGCGTGTACCCGGTCGGCGGGCACGTAGACGCTGTGCACCGGTTGGCGGCCCGGCCGGGCGCCGGGGTATTCGCGCGCCAGCCGGGCGTCGGCGCCACCGAGCCGGTCATCGAGCCCGCGCGCCAGTTCGGCCACGCCGTGCAGGCTGTCCCTCGCCACGCGGGCTGCCCTCCTCCGTCGGTGGGGGTCTCGGTCTTCTGCGCGAAGATCGGCAACGTTTTTCCTTTATGTGGTCGGTAACTTCTGCAATCCGGAACAACAAGGATCCTGTTGGGGTCGGCTACTCGCCGGAGCGCATGGCGTCGGCCATCCAGGCGTAGAGCACGGGGCCGTGATCCTCCTCGGGTGCGGTCCCGTTGATCTGCGCCACCAGCGACAGGTACCGGCCGTGGGTGGTGTCGTACACGGGACCTTCGGAAACGGCGTCCTCTGCGGCGATCTGGCGCAATAGGTCCGGCAGCTGATTGAATCCCGCGGCCATGCGGTCGCGGACTTCGGGCGTCAGCGGTGTGTCCGACACCGCCGCGGCGGCTTCCATGAACCGGGCGGCCGCCTGCTGGGCCCTGGGCGACCGGGGCGGCTCGCCGTCGCGGTGCGCGGCAACGAGCTCCTCCATCAGCGGGGTTCCGCTTTCGTATATGAAGTCCTGGAACGGCGGGCTCGCCACGGCCCGGCCTTCTGCCGTGGAGTAGGTCTCCTGCAGGTAGGTGCGGACCGCTTCGCGAAACGCCGGGTCGCCCACCAGGTCGCCCAGCTCGATCCACGCCTCCAGTTGGGCGGCCGAGGGCTCCGCGGGCAGGACCGGCCGCACCGTGCGCAGCCGGTCGACGAAACCGCCGGGGACGTCGAGGCCCTCGCCGACGTCGTCCCAGAAGTCGTCGATGATCTGCTCGCGCTGCTCGTCGGTCATCGAGACGAGCTTGTGCATCAGGTCGGCCTGAGCGGTCGTGGCGCCCTGTTTGATCAGGGTTCGCAGCACCGCCCGCCTGGCCCGCAGGGTGCGTTCGTGGCGCTCGACGGTCTCCAGGTGCGTGGTAAGCAGCTCGTGCAGGGTGGTGCCGCCGGCGATCAGCCGGCCGATCTCCGCCAGGTCGGTGTCCAGCTCGCGCAGGGTGCGGATGAGTTCCAGCCGGGCGATGGCGTGGATGTCGTACATCCGGTGTCCGGCCGCGTTCAGCGCCGTCGGCTCGGCGATCCCGGCGTCGGCGTAGAACCGGACCGCGCTGACGCTCAGCCCGCTGCGGCGGGCGGCGTCTGAGATGGGGTACAGCTGGTGCTCGTTCATGGGGCCACTCTGGCGCCTCAAGCCGCTTGAGGCGCAAGCCGCGATCCGGGGCGGGGCGGTCCCAATCGCGGCACCGGCGGGTCGGCACGGACGTTCGCCCGCCCGCTGCCCCCTTGGCCGGGGTGGCCCTGCCGGGCTACCGGCGGGGCCGGGGCAGCACGATCGGTGTTCCGGTGAGGGGGTCGCTGATCACCATGCACGGCAGCGAGAACACGGCTTCCACGGTCTCGGCGGTGACGACCTCCGCCGGGCGCCCCTGGGCGACGATTCCGCCGTCCTTCATCACGATGAGATGGTCGGCGTAGCGGCCGGCGAGGTCGAGGTCGTGCAGCACCAGCACCATCGTGCGCCCGGATCGCGTGTTGGGGTCGGTCAGCAGCTCCAGCACGTCGACCTGGTGGGCCAGGTCCAAGTAGGTCGTCGGCTCGTCGAGGAGCATGATGCCGGGGTCCTGCGCGAGCGCCAACGCGATCCACACCCGCTGCCGCTGGCCTCCGGAGAGCTCGTCGAGCGGCCGGTGTGCGAGGTCGGTGACGCCGGTCGCCGCCATCGCCGCCGATACCGCCTCGGCGTCGGCGTCGCTGAACTGCCGGAACCAGCGCTGGTGGGGGTGGCGCCCCCGGGCGATGAGGTCGGCGGCGGTGATCCCGTCCGGGGCGGCGGGCTGCTGCGGGAGCAGCCCGAGCCGCTGGGCCACGCGTCCGGCCGGCAACCGGGAGATGTCGGTGCCTTCCAGCAGCACGGCTCCGCCGCGCGGCTTCAGCAGCCGGGCGAGGCCGCGCAGCAGCGTCGACTTGCCGCATCCGTTCGGTCCGACGATCACGGTGACCTGCTCGGGCGGCAGTGTCACCGAGACCTGGTCGACGACGGTGCCCGAGCGGTAGCCGAGGCTGAGGTCGGCGGCGGTCAGCGTGACCGCCCCGGTTGGCGAGCTGGTCATCCGGTGTGTCCGATCCGGTTGGCGCGGGCGAGGAGGTACAGCAGCACCGGTGCTCCCAGCACCCCGGTCATCACGCCGACGGGCAACTCGGCCGGGGCGAACAGCAGCCGGGCGGCAAGGTCGGCGGCGACCACGATCAGGGCGCCGAGCGCCGCGGCGGGGGCAAGGGCGGCGCCGCGGCCGGGCAGCAGCCGGCGGACGATCTGCGGCGCCACGAGGGCGACGAACCCGATGGGACCGGCCGCCGCCGTCGCCATCGCGGCGAGCACCACGGCGACGGCCACCAGGGCGATCCTGTCGGCGACCGCGTTGCCGGACAGCACGGCGGCCAGGTCGTCGCCGAGTTCGAGCAGCCGCAGCCGGCGCGCCAGGACGACCAGCACGGGCACGGCGACCGCGAGCGTTGCGGCGATGATCACGGCGTGCGGGCCGCCGCGGTTCGCGAGGCTGCCGGTCAGCCACGAGGCCGCTGCGAGCACGCTGCGGTAGTCCGCCCGGGTGAGCAGGAAGGAGACTGCCGAGGTCAGCATGGCCGCGACACCGATACCGACCAGTACGAGCCGGTAGCCGCTCACACCGCGCCGGGCCGACAGCGCGAAGATCACCGCGGCGGTCACCGCCGCCCCCGCGAGCGCGCCGGCGGCGGTGTGCAATCCCGTACCGCCGAACACGGTGATCACCGCCAGCGCGCCGAAGGCGGCTCCGGAGTTCACGCCGATCACGTCCGGGCTGACCAGCGGGTTGGCCGCGATCCGCTGCAGGACCGCCCCCGAAAGCGCGAAAGCCGCCCCCGCGCCCAGACCGGTGAGGGCGCGCGGCAGCCGGTTGCGCACGACGACGTCGTACTCGATGAGGGTGCCGCCCCCGGCCAGCACCCGCAGGACACCGCCGGGGCCGATCTCGAACCGGCCCAGGGTCAGCGACAGCACGGCCACGCTGCCGGCGAGCAGCCACACGATCACCGACAGGGCGGTCGAGCGGCGCCCGAGCAGGAACACCACGGCCGACCGCGGGCTGCGCAGCAGGAACGTGTCGCGGTCCGCAGGGATCACAGCTGCGCCAGCTTCCGCTTGCGGATCAGGTGGATGAAGCAGGGGGCGCCGATCAGCCCTGTCACAATGCCCACCTGCAGCTGTTCGGGACGGATCAGCACCCGGCCCAGCACGTCGGCCGCCAGCAGCAGGGCCGGGGCCAGCACCGCGCACCAGGGCGTGATCCAGCGGTGGTCCGGCCCGGTGAGCGCCCGTGCGATATGGGGCACGACCAGGCCGACGAAGGTGATCGGCCCGGCGATCGCCGTGGCGGTCCCGGCCAGCAGCACGACCGCGAGGGCGGCCAGCACCCGGGTCGCCGCCAACCGCGTGCCGAGGCTGCGCGCCATGTCCTCGCCGAGGGCGAGCGCGTTGAGGTCGCGGCCGACCAGCACCGCCAGGCACAGGCCGGCCGCCAGGGCGGGGGCGACGGCGACCAGGTCTGCGGTATCGGCGCGGGTGAGCGAACCGACGGTCCAGAACCGGAAGTCGTTGAGCGCGGAAGCGTCGAGGAGAGTGATGGCCGTGGTCACCGAACCCGCCATGGCGCTGAACGCTGCACCGGCCAGGGCGAGCTTGACCGGTGTCGCGCCGCCGCCACCCAGCGAGCCGAGGACGTAGACGAACGCCGCCGCCAGCGCGGCACCGGCAAAGGCGAACCACAGGTAACCGGTCAGGGTGGCCACGTGCAGGACGGTCATCGCGGCCACGACCGCGCACGCGGCCCCGGCGTTGACGCCGAGGATGCCCGGCCCCGCCAGCGGGTTGCGGGTCAGCCCCTGCATGAGGGCGCCCGCGACACCCAGTCCGATCCCGGCGAGCACCCCGGTGGCGGTCCTGGGCACGCGCACGTGCCACACGATCCGGTCGGCTTCGCTGCCGGCGGGCGCGGTCAGCGCCGCGACCGTGTCGGCGGCGGAGACGGCGTAGTTGCCCGTGAGCAGCGACAGGGCGCACACGCCCGCCAGGAGCAGCCCGGCCAGCACCAGCCCGGCCGATCTGCCGGCCGCTCCGGAGAACACACCCGTCCCGCAGAGCCCGCCCGCGCCGGTCCCGATCCGCGGGATGCCGCCGCTTTGGTGCCCGGGCCCCGCTGCAGCGGTCGCACCTGCCACGGCTAGCTCTCGACCAGGTCCGGGTGGATGCGCGACGCAACGAGTTCGATGCTGTGCGCCGCCCGGACCCCGGCCGCGCGGTCGGCGAACAGGAACGGGTGTACCTCGTCCGCGGCGACGGCCGCCACCCCCGCAAGCGCCGGGTCCGACGTGATCGCCCGGACGTCGCTTTGGGCGTCCTGCTCGGTCATTGCGGCATCGCAGCAGGAGCTGGTGAGGATGACGTCGGGGTCGCGTGCGACGAGTTCCTCGGCGCCGACTTCGATGTTGCGCTTGCCGGTCAGGTCGGCGAAGGCGTTGGTGCCGCCCGCGTGCTCGATGATCCGGGTGCTGAAGTCGATTCCGCCCGCCACCCGGTAGCCGCCGTCGTCGCCGGGCGACACGATCGCCACGGACGGCCGTTCGGCGCCCTCGACCTGCTCCTCGACGGCGGCGATGCGCTCCTGCAGCCCGCTGATCACCTGTTCTGCCCGGTCCTCGACGTTGAAGAGCGCACCGAGGTCGCGCAGGTCCCGGTAGACGCTGTCCACCGTGACCGATTCCGGGTCGATCGCCCGGTCGGTGAGCCCGTCCTCGCTCGGGCACAGCGGACTCAGTATCCAGCTCTGCACGCCGAGTTCGCGCAAGCTCTCCCGGGTGCCGACCGAGCGGTCGGCGCCGTTCTCGGCGAAGAACCCGTTGAACCCGGAGATCACGAAGTCGGGCTCGGTCGCCAGTAGCCCTTCCCTGCTCGGGAGGGTGGGCTCGTAGTCGGCTAGGGCCTGCTCGTCGGCGTATTCGGGCAGCACCTCGGCGTCCAGGAACGCGGTCCCGACCAGCCGGTCGCTGAGGCCGAGGGCATGGGCGACCTCGATGCCGGGCTGGTAGGCGGCGTAGACCCGCTCGGGGGGCGTGTCCGCGGCGACTTCGATGCCGCAGTTGGTTCGGGTGACGGCGTCCTCCCCCGCCGGTTGCGCGGGGGAAGCGGGTGCGGGAGCCCCGCAGCCGGCGAGTAACAAGACGCCGGCGAGCGCGGACGCGGCGCGGGGCAAGCATGACAATGCGCGGGCCATGGACGAGACCGCCTTTTCCAAGTCCTCGTGGAATCAGGTCGTGCAGTGCCGTGGCCGGTCTCCTGGCTGACGGGTGGTAACGCGCCGTGTCCGGCCTTCCCAGGGCTGTTGCCCCAGTGGCCCGTCCGGCTCGTTAGCCGAACGAACGACACAGCGCTCCCGATCACAGTGGCGAGGGCCGCATCCGGTTTCCCACCGGATTCCCGTACACCACGGCGCCGCCGACGCTAGCACGCCGCCCTCCCACCGCCCGGAACCGGGTCGGGGGCGGGGCGGGCGGCCTACGCGCGGGTGAATGGTGATCAGCAGAAATGCCCATATGCGGCCATGATTATCGGCATTTCTGCACTATTGTCGTGTCGGATGACACGTTGGCCTCAGGCCGCCGAGCCGCGCATCGCCAGGGCCGCCGGCACCGCCGCCGAGGCCGTCGCGAGCAACCCGCACACCGCCGTCATGCCGAGCAGCTGCCACCACGGAAACGCGAGCAGCGCCGTTGCGGCTTCCCCGCCCACGGCGAAGTTGAGCGGCACCAGGCAGGCGGCCGTGACCGCCGCCCCCAGCACGGCGCCCATCGCGACCACGGCCAGGGCCTCGGCCACCACCAGGCCGAGTACCTGGCGGCGGGTCGCCCCCGCCAGGCGCAGGGCGGCGAAGTCGCGCACCCGGTCGGAGGTGGACATGACCAGGGTGTTGGCGATAGACACGCAGGAACACAGCAGCGCCATGCCCAGCAGCAGCGCGCCGAACGCGAACACCATGCGGTTGTTCTCCTCGCGCCCCGGCTCGATGGAGCCGGCCGGGTCGGCGCGTGCCGTCTCCGCGTCGACCGCGGCCCGCACCTGGTCCTGTACCGCCGCCGGGTCGGCGCCGGGCCGGGCGGCGACGTAGGCGTAGGGCGCGGGCGGGTTGCCGCGGCCTTCCAGCAACGGCGCCGCAACGTAGGTGGCCGGCTGGTAGACGCCGTCGGCCAGCACGGCCGCCACGCGCGCCCGTGCCCGGCCCCCGTCCGGCAGCCGCAGCGCTACCTCGTCGCCGACCCGCCAACCGTGCGATCGGGCGGCCGACCGCGCCAGGGCGATCCCCTCGGCGCCCAGCTCGGAAAAGGCCCCCTGGTCGGCAGGTGGATCCACGGCCGCGGTGATCGCCTGCGGATCGGCGACGCGCACCTGCGCGGCCTCGCCGTCCAGGCCGATCTCGGCGGTGCGCACCACGGCCACCCGTGCGCCGGGGATCTCCCGCAGCCGCCGTACCTGGGCGTCGGACAGCCCGCGGCCCTGCGTCGCCGTCACGACCGTCTCGGCATCGGTCCACTCGGCCATCTGGCGCGCGGCCACCGTGTTCGTCGTGGCGACCATGCCCACCGCGATGCCGAGCAGCCCGGTCGTCAGCAGCACCGGCGCGCACAGTGCCGCGGTGCGCCGCACCCCGGCGGCCATACCCGCGCGCACGACCATCGCGCCCGCTCCGCGCAACCCCGCCAGCGGCGAGGTCAGCGCCGCCGACAGCGGCGGTACCACCACCGGGCTGAGGAAGGCCATGGCCACGATCGCGGACATGCCCAACCCCATGGTCACCGGCACGATGCCTTCACGGCTGGTGCCCGGCAGCGCCGAACCCGCCAGCAGGGTCAAGGCGGCGAAGCCGATCCCCAGTACCCAGCGCCCAGCGGTCATGGTGCGACTGTCCACCGATGCCTCGCGCAGCGCCTCGATCGGCCGGATCCGGCGGATGCGCCGCGCCGGCCCAAACACACCCGCCGACGCCACCACCGCACCCGCGCCAAAGGCGATCACCGCAGCGCCGGGTTCGTAGCGCACCTCGGGCCGGCCGGGCACCATTCCCATGGCGTGCATGGCGGTGAACAGCGCCTCGGCCACCGCCGCGCCCAGCACGCACCCGAGTGCGCCGCCGGCGGCGGCCACCAGCAGCGCCTCGGCGTAGACCGAGGCGGCGATCCGCGCCGGCGGCGCGCCCAACGTCCGCAGCAGCGCGAACTCCCGCTGGCGCTGGGCGACAGAGAACGCGAACGCCGACGAGACAACGAAAACCGATACGAACACGGTGATCGCCATCATCATGGCGAGCAGGCTGATCACCATCTCATAGCCCGGCCGCTCGCCTGCGGTGGCCATGGCCAGCACGATTGCGCAGACCAGCGTGGTCCCCAGCGTGATGATGACGAAGGTGCCCAGGAAGGACACCCACCGTTCGCGCAGCGAGTACAGCGAGATCCCGATCATCGCGCCATCACCGGGTCCGATTCCAGGGCGGTCAACCGGGCGGCGACCAGTTGCGGGGTGGGGTCCGCCATGGCGTCGGCGATCCGCCCGTCGGAGAGGAACAGTACGCGGTCGGCGTAGGAGGCGGTCAGCGGGTCGTGCGTCACCATGACGATGGTGCACGGAGCGGGGCCGCCGGTCCCGGCCAGGTCGCGCAGCAACTCCAGCACCATCCGCGAGGACCCGCTGTCCAGCGCGCCGGTCGGCTCGTCGGCGAACAGCACTTCGGGCCGGGTGATCAGGGAGCGTGCGATGGCCACGCGCTGCTGCTGGCCGCCGGACAGCTCCGCGGGGCGGTGCCGTTCGCGGCCGGCCAGCCCGACGTCCTCCAGCACCCTGCGCACCGCGGCCCGGCTGGGCCGCCGCCGGGCCAGCCGCAGCGGCAGCGCGACGTTCTGCTCCGCGCTCAGCGCCGAGACCAGGTTGAACGCTTGGAATACGAACCCGATGCGCTCGCGCCGCAGCACGGTCAGCCGCTTCTCCGGTAACGCGGCCAGGTCGGTGCCGAGGACCGCCGCGCGCCCCGACGTCGGCTTGTCCAGCCCTGCCGCGCAGTGCAGCAGGGTGGACTTGCCCGAGCCGGAAGGGCCCATGACGGCGGTGAACGACCCTGCGGGGAAGGCGTTGGTGACCCCGTCCAGTGCTGTCACCCGACTGCCCCGAGAGCCGTAGGCCCGCGTCAGCTCCTGAAGTTCGACCGCGTATGTCCCGTTCATACGGCCGATTCCAGCACCGGCGCCCGCCCGCGGGCACTGGTGGACAACGGACGTTCCGGGTAGGGCGGGCCCTACCCCGCACGGTCGCGCCTGCCCGATCCCGGGATTGCGGTGCGCTGCGTATGGTTCAAGGGTGTCCACGACGCGACCCCGGCACGTCCTCGCCGCACTCGGGTCACGGCGCTTCCTGCTCACGCCGTGGCCGTGGCGATCGCTGCTGCACAACGCGCTGACACCGGTGGCGGCGCTGCTGTTCGCGCCGCCCGTCCTCCTCTTGGCACTGCCGTGGATCCTGCTGGTCGTCTGGCTCCGCACGGCCGCGGATCCGGCGCGGCTGCCGTTGGCGGCGGGCGCAGTCCTGGTCGTGGTGGGGGCGGTGCTGCTTGCGGGGGCCGGCCCGCTGGTCAGCCTGCCGCTGGCCGCGCTGGAACGGGCCCGGCTGCGCCTGGTCGACGCCCGGCCGATCGCCTCCGGGCACCGCGCCCCCGACCGGCCGGGCCTGTGGGCGTGGCTGCGGACACGCTACGCCGAACCCGCCACCTGGCGGGAGTTCGGCTACCTGTTACTCGCCGCGGTGCTGTTCGCACCCGCCGCCCTGGCGGGGGCGCTGGTGCTGGCCACCGGCCTGCTCTCGTTGACCGTCCCCTACCTGACCGGGGCGCTGGGCGAGACCGTGGCCCTCGGTCCGGCCTCGGTGACCGATCCGGCGGAGAGCTGGGCGGCCGCGGGTGCCGGCGCGGCGATCGTCGTCGCCGCGCTCCACCTCAACGCGCTGATCGCCGGGGCGCACTCGGCGCTGGCACGGCCGATGCTGCGCGCCGACGCCACCGGAGAGCTGCGCGCGGAACTGACCGAGGTCAGCCGCTCCCGGGCGCGGCTGGTCGACGCGTTCGAGGCCGAGCAGCGCCGCATCGAGCGCGACCTGCACGACGGCGCCCAGCA
Organism: Streptomonospora sediminis; assembly: GCF_054778995.1. Lineage (NCBI taxonomy): Bacteria > Bacillati > Actinomycetota > Actinomycetes > Streptosporangiales > Nocardiopsidaceae > Streptomonospora > Streptomonospora sediminis. The sequence goes on along the minus strand of NZ_BAAGYZ010000009.1, from coordinate 62,318 downwards.
GCAGCTGCTGGCACTGACCATGGAACTGGGGCTTGCCCGGCTGGAGGTGCCGCCGGACTCGGCCGCCGCGCTCCGGGTGGAGTCGGCGCACCGCCAGGCCAAGGAGGTCATCGCCGAGCTGCGCGAGCTGATCCACGGCATCCACCCGCAGATCCTCACCGACCGCGGGCTGGCTGCGGCACTGCCGGCGCTGGCCGACCGGTGCACCGTGCCGGTACAGGTACGCACCGGGCCGGCACACCGCTGCCCGGCCCACATCGAGGGCACCGCCTACTTTGTCGTCTCCGAAGCGCTGGCCAACGTCGCCAAACACAGCGGCGCCGCCGCGGCGGCGGTGAGCGCCAAGTGCGGCGGCGGCCGGCTGGTGGTTGAGGTGACCGACGACGGCGCCGGGGGCGCGGACCCGGAATCCGGTACGGGACTGACCGGCCTCGCCGATCGTGTGGCGGTAATGGACGGAAGAATGCTGCTTTCGAGCCCGATCGGCGGGCCGACCCGGCTACGTGTGGAGTTGCCATGCCAGACCGAGTGACGGGGCCCGGCGCTGGACCTGGTGCTGGGGACCGCGGTGCGCCGGGTGGTTCGTCCGGTGGTGGGGACGGCCGCTCAGCCGGGCGCCGCCAGGCCGATCCGGCGCCGGAAGCCCGACCCGAGAAACCCGCGCCCGCCGCCGCGGCACCGGTACGCACGGTGCTCGCCGAGGACGGCGTCCTGCTGCGCGAAGGGCTGTCGGAGCTGCTGGAACGCTTCGGCTTCGAGGTGGCGGCGGCCGTGGGCAACGCCGTGGAGCTGGCCGCAGCCGTCCGCGAGCACGCGCCCGACCTGGTCGTCACCGACATCCGCATGCCGCCGGGTTTCACCGACGAGGGCCTGCGCGCCGCCGTTGAACTGCGCCGCACGCGCCCGGACCTGGCGGTGGCCGCGCTGAGCCAGTACGTGGAGCAGAGCTATGCCTTCGACCTACTGGACTCCCACGGCGGGCGCGGCGTGGGTTACCTGCTCAAGGAGCGGGTGGCCGACGTGGCCGAGTTCGCCGGGATGCTGCGCCAGGTGGTCGGGGGAGGGACCGTCGTGGACCCGGAGGTCGTACGCCAACTACTGCGCCGCAGCCGCGACCCGTTGTCCCGGCTCTCCGATCGCGAACGCGAGGTCCTGGCCCGAATGGCCGAGGGCCACTCCAACGCGGCGATCGCCCGCCTGCTGGTGGTCAGCGATGCGGCGGTGGGCAAACACATAAGCAGCATCCTGGCCAAACTCGACCTGCCACCCGAGAGCCAAGAGGTCCACCGCCGCGTGATGGCTGTGCTGGCCTATCTGCGAAGCACAACCGATTCCCGGTGACCGCGGGCACCGGTCTCAATTACGCAAACCTATCCGCACCGGCCACCCCGGGTTGAGATAATGTCCGCGGCCGATGCCCCGCGAGTACGGCCGATGACGACCACCGAAAACTGAAAATATGGAGAGATACCTTGCCGCCCATCGGACTCGGTAGCATACTTTCCCTCTCCGGAATAGTCATATCCATAGCCATCGCCGTCATATCATATTACCTCGGGCGCCATCAGAGGCGCCGCCCGCGGATTCATTACGCAACCGATTTCGACGTAATAATGAGCCCGGGCGACCAGCTTTCTGCGGCGGACTTTCTGCAAACGCGTTCGGGAGCCCCCGTAACCCAGCTGAGCCGCACCTACATCGCGGTCTGGAACCATAACGGGGACACAATCAAGGAGAGCGACATATCGCCCAGCGACCCGCTTCGGGTTGAGGTTCCGGAAGGCGATTACATACTGAAGGCGGAAGTAGCAGCGTTGAGCCGGACGGCAACCCTCGTCCGGACACAGGCGGAGAGCGGCGGCCGCTCCGCACAGATCCACTTCGATTTCCTGGATTCCGGAGACGGGGCCGTCCTTGAGGTCGTCCACCAGGGATCGTCAGGTGCCCACCTATCGGGGACGGTGCGCGGAGCGAGGATCTCCTACAAGGGACGGTCGAGGCTCAGCCCGCACTACATCCGCCTTTTCACCAAGAAGTCCCGGGCAACTCGGTTCATACAGACACTGAGTTCGGTGGAAAAGATCGCATTTGCGGCATTGGCAACAATCGGGGGTTTTTCGGCAATAACGCTCGTCAATTTATTCAATTTTCTCATGGAGACCCCAGTACTAGTCGACCCGGATCTCTACAATTTAGAAACACTTGAAGGGCAAGCCGACTTTGCCGCCAATGTCCACGGCTTCGAAAGAACAGACTTCTGGACGAGCGCAGTATTTGTGGTTCCTTTGTATGTTTCGTTGACAATAATCCCGATTCTATACTTTTTCTCCAAGACAAAAAGTATCGTCCCCAAACACATCGTCAACAGCCGCAACCTGGTCTAGACAGAGCATTTCTGCCCCAAGAAACCGCCGGGCCTCAAACAACTACCGAACCATGCTGTAGGTGACCAATACACAGTGTTTCGACGCCGCTGGATCCGCGCGGCGTCCGGCTGGTGCCGGAGGCTCGGGCAGCCGACCGGTCTTCAGCACCAGCCGAGCGCAGAACGCCGGGTCAGAACTTCGCGCTGCGGCCCCGCTCCGTCACGCTGACGGCTCCGGTTCCTCAAGGAGCACCAGGGGGATCTCCCGTTCCGTCTTGGCCTGGTAGCCCGCGTAGGGCTTGAACGCGGTCACCGCCCGCGGCCACAGGCGGCTGCGCTCGTCGGCCGTGGCCACCCTGGCCTGCATCGTCCGTGTGGGGCCGCCCTGGTACGAAACCGCTACTTCGGGGTTGGCGCGCAGGTTGAGAAACCACGCGGGATGCCTGTCGTCCCCGCCGCGGGAGGCGACGATGACGAGCGTCGTGCCTTCCTGCACCGGCGAGGTGAGCAGCACCGAGCGCGGCTCGCCTGATTTGCGGCCGGTCGTGGTGAGCCGGATCGCCGGCATGCCGGACAGCCGCCACCCGGCCCTGCCGCCGCTGACCGCGAGGACACTGCGGTGGACGGCGTTCATCGTCTTCAGGATGAAGTCACTGGGCATTGCATCTCGTCCGTTCCGGTCGGTCGTGCACTCGGCCGTGCAATCCGTCGTCCACGCCGGTCGGCGTTTGCCGTGCCGGCCCCGTGCCGTCCTCCCCCGGCCGCCGCGGCTGCGAACCGGCCTTCGGCGGCTGCCCTACAGCAGGCGCCCCGCGGCGTCGAGCAGTTGGGGGCGGTAGCTGCGACCGAACAGGCACACGTGGGCGAGCAGCGGGTGCAACTGGTGCAGCGGGACGCGGTCGCGCCAGCCGTCGGCCAAGGGGAAGGTCTCGCGGTAGGCGGCGAGTATCCGTTCCAAATGCGGGGCGCCGAACAGTTGCAGCATGGCGAGGTCGGTTTCGCGGTGCCCGCCGTGGGCGGCGGGATCGATGAGCACGGCCCTGCTGCGGCTCCACAACACGTTTCCGCCCCACAGGTCGCCGTGGATGCGGGCGGGGGGTTCGTGCGGGCCGGCGAGGCCGGCGATGCGGGCGAGCACCCGTTCCAGTCGGGCAACGTCGCCGGAGTCGAGGAATCCCCGGTCGCGGGCATCGCGCAGGTAAGGCAGCACCCGGCGTTGGGCATACCACTGCGGCCACCGGTCGCCCGGCGTGTTGTCCAAGGGCAGGGTTGCCAGCCAACCCCGCTCAGGCCCGCCGAAGGACGGCTCCCCGGCCCCATGGGTGGCCGCCAGGCGCCGCCCCAGGTCGTCGGCTGCCGCCGCGCTCGCGCCGTACTCGTGCACCCATTCCAGCACCAGCACGCCGCCATCGCCGGCGGCCAGCACCCCGGGCACGGCCGCCCCGCCGGACGCCGCAGCGAGCCGGCGCAACCCGGCGCCCTCGGCGGCCAACGCCTCGGCGTGGCGGTCGGCAACCTTGGCAAAGAAGCGCCGCCCGTCACCGAGCTCACCGCGGTGCAGCGTCCACGCGTGCGAGGAACCCAGCGCCGTACAGGAGCGCACCTCACCACCCACGGCCGCAGAGACGGCCGCCGCTGCATCGGCAGTTCCGTGGGGCATGGGCCTGCTCAATGGATGGTCGGGGACGCGGTCCCGACTACGATACTGGCGCTTCCGGCATTTTCAGGCCTGCTGGGGCGGGGTGGCGACTGAAGCGAGGTAGGCGTCGGCTGACTCCGGGTCCATGAGCCAGTGCTGGAAGTCGGCGGGCTCGGCGTAGCCCTTGGCGAAGCGGTTGGCGACCTCGGGGTTTTGCGCGGCGGTTGCCAGGATGCGTTGCACGTGGTCGGGCAGCGGGCCCAGCATCATGTTGGTGTAGGCGGTGACGTGGCGGGCGTAGTCCCAGTACGCCTCGAACGTCTGCTGCATCCATTCCGGGTCGAAGGGCCGGTCGCCGCGTTCGAGGATGGACCGGAAGTAGATGTCGGCGCAGTGCGCGGCGTTGTTGGAGCCCTGGCCGGTGACCGGGTCGTTGGCGACGACCACGTCGGCCATGCCCAGCACGTGCGAGTTCGCCGACAGCTCCGCGACGGGGTGGCGCACCACCGGCGCGTAGCCGCCGAAGAGGGTGCAGCGCGCGTCGGTGGGCTCGGCGCCGGCGCAGAGTTCGTACTCCCAGGGCACGTAGCGCCGCAGGAGGTCCAGGGTGCGTTCCCAGTGTTCGTCGGGGCCGGGGCGGTCCGACCAGCAGTCGAACGGGCCGCCGGGCACGCCTTCCCACAGGAGGATGTCGCACGCCCCGCCCGTGGTGGTGTAGCCGGGCATGAAGAAGTGCTCGCCGATGCCGGGCAGTGCGCTGATGCGCACGTGCGGCTCGGGGTAGTCGGGGCGCGGCGCCATGCCGTGCACGTAGATGCACGACAACATCCGCTGCGGGCGGTCGTAGGGAGACCGCGCGGGGTCGCGGTCGAACAGCTCCACCAGGTCGCCCTTGCCCGCGGCGATCACGGTGAGGTCGTAGAGCGCCGAGAGTGCCTCCAGTTCGGAGGTCATCGCGCCGTGGTAGACCACTTCGCCGCCGCGGGCCTCGAACAGCTCCAGCCAGCCCGCCATCTTGACCCGCTGGTCGATCGACTGCGCGTAGGCGTCCCAGCGGCCGACGAAGCCGAAGGCGGCCTCACCGGGCGTTTGGGACACGGTCAGCCGCTGCCCGACGATGCGCGGCGCCCGGTCCTCCCACAGGTTGATGCCGAGTTCGCGTTCGATCTGCAGGCTCGGGGCGAACATGCACTGGGTGGACATGATCCGCCCGTCGCGGATCTCCTCGGGGGTGCGCGCTGACATGACGGTGACGTCGTATCCGGCACCGAGCAGACTCAACCCGAGCTGGAGCCCGGCCTGTCCGGCGCCGACGATGAGGATCCTGCGCATTGCCGCCTCTCGTTCTGCATGGGGGGTACCGATGGCCCATGGCCCGCCCGGGGGCGGTGCCGGCAGGAAACGCGCCGATGCGCTGCTGCGGACGCGTGCCATGGGGTGTGGCGGGAAACGGCGGGTTCAGGTCACCGCCGGTTGTTCGCTGCCGTCCGGGGAGGTCCGCTGCATCGTGTGGGACAGCGCCGCCGCGAGTGTCTCGACGACCGAACCGCTGCTGCGGGCGTCGCAGGCGACCAGCGGGACGTCGGGGTCGAGTTGGAGCGCTTCGCGTACTTCGGCGAGTTCGTGGCTCTGCTCGGCGTTGAACAGGTTGACGGCCACGATGAAGGGGACATCGGAGTCGTTCTCGAAATAGTTGACCGCCGCGAAGGACGCATCCAGCCGGCGGGTGTCGACCAGGACCACGGCCGCGCTGGCCCCGCGGCACAGGTCGTCCCACATCGGCCAGAACCTGGCCTGGCCGGGTGTGCCGAACAGGTACAGCACCAGCTCGTCCGAAATGGTGATCCGGCCGAAATCCATCGCGACGGTGGTGGTGACCTTGCCGGTTCCACCGTCGACCGGGTCCACGGTGCGGGCGGCCTGCGTCATCCACGCCTCGGTGTTGACCGGGGGGATTTCCGAAACCGCGCCGACGAGGGTGGTCTTACCGACACCGAACCCGCCGGCGACGACGATCTTCGCCGAGGCCAGGTTCGATGGCCGGTCAGGCGAGCTCGTAAAGACCATCGATGACTCTCTTCAGCAGGCGGGGGTCGTAGGGGGAGGAGTAGGCGTCGGGGTTGACCACGAGCTGGTCGCGGGCCGCCATGTCGCCGATGAGGACGCGGGTGACCCCCAGCGACACCCCGCAGTGCGCCGAAAGTTCCGCGATGGACTGGACGGCGGTGTGGGCGCGTTCGTACAGCGATCGCGCCTCGGGCGGCAGCCGTTTGGAGTAGACCGGATCGTAGTGCGGCACCGAGATAAGCGTGTGCACGAACAGGCGGTGCCGCGTACGGGTCCGCCCTCCCGTCAGCACATAGGGACGCACCCACGGATTGACCGTCATAGCGCTACTTTCCCTGTTTTCCCGATGGTCGGCGTATTCCCGGTGGCCGCCCCGGTTCCGGTGGCCGGCCCGGTTCTCGCGGATTGCTCCCCGGTGCTCACGACGCTCCCCTGCCGATGGTCAACCCGCGCAGGTTGTCGCGCATCTCGGGCGTGAGGACGTGGCCCACGCTCTGCACGAGCTGGGTCATGCGGTGGGCGACGACGCCCAGATTGGCCCCTTCGCGGACCAGCACGGCCAGGCCCGCCAGGCTGCCGATCCCCATGAAGAGGAAGTGCCCGGCCGGGAACTTCAGCATGACCTGGTCGCACCGTGCTTCGTCGACCTGGTGGGCGATGTTGTTGCCGAGGCTGATCAGACCGCTGGTCATGGCCGCGAGGGGGTCGGCGGTGTCGGTGGGGATCTCGCCGGAGGTGATGAGCGGGAGGCCGTCGGACGAGACGATCAGCGCGTGGGCCACCCCGGGAGTCGAGTCCGCGAACTCGTTGATGAGCCAGTCGAACTCCTGGGGACCGCTCGGGCTAGTGGGGCCGCCGTCCATCACCACACCTCGCTGTCGTCGTCGGGGCGCCGGCCGGGCGCCGTGGGGTCTGTGCCTGCGCCCGGGGCGAAGGCGTCGAGGTCGTCGGCGAACGAGCCGCCGGGGGGCTCCGGCGCGTCGCCGCCGCTGGCCAAGGGGCGGCGCCGGCGTGCCGGGGTCGTGTCGTCGGGGCGCAGACTTTTGCGCTCGCGCCGCGGCAGGTCGCCGGCAGGCGGACGCGACGGCGGCGGGGGCTCGGCCGGCGGCGCGGAACCGGCCCCGAGAGGTCCGGGAGCCACGCTGAGATGCGCGGGCCGGGGCGGCGGGGCGGCAGGGCGGTCGGCGGCCGAAGGCACCGGCGCCGGACCCTGTGCAGGTTCCGGTGCAGGCGCAGGTGCCGTGTCGTCCTGTGCCGGGAGCTCGCCCAGGGCCGGCGGTGGCGCCGGTATGTCGCAGATCAGGTTCGCAGGCAGCGACACCACGACGGTGGTGCCGCCGGCCGAACCGCCGGGGCGGCTGCTGAAGTGCACCCCGACACCGTGGCGGTGTGCCAAGCGGTGCACCACGGGGAAGCCGGTGTGCCGGCCGGTGCGGTCGTCGACCGGGGGCAGGGTTCCGGCCATGGTCTCGTTCAGGTTTCGGACGTGTTCGTCCTTCAGGCCGATTCCGGAGTCGGCGATGCGCACCACCACGCCGCCGTGCTCGGTGGGGTGGGCGCTGACGCTGACGTTGCCGGGCGAGTAGCGCGCGGCGTTGTCCAGCAGCGGGGCGAGGATCGAGGCGACGTCGTCCGTGGCGTAGGAGTGCACCGCCAACTCGGCCACGGTGCCGGTCTGGACCCGCTGGTAGGAGTCGATCGACGACGTCGCCATGCGGACGATGTCCAGCACTGAAGCGGGGTCGCCGCCACCGCCGGGATCGCCGTCGTCCACCTCGGCGAGCACCCGCAGTTCGCGTGCCGCGCGCCGCATCATCGCCACGGCGTGGTCGACGTCGTAGAGCCGCTTGAGCCGCTCGGGGTCGGCCTCGTCGCGTTCCAGGTGGTCCAGCGCCTGGCGCTGCTGTTCGGCGAGGACGAGCACCTGCATGGCGAACCGGTCGCAGACGGCCGAGTAGGGCGCCGGTCCGGCGGGGTCGGGCCGGGACCCGGCCCCGGCGGGGGCGGGATCCTGCGCGGCGGGCGGTTCGGCGCCTGCAGCGGCGCGCGTATCGGCGCCGGGAGGTGCGGCCGTGTCGGGTGCGGCATCCCCGGGAGCGGGTGTCTGGGGAGCGGCCTCGCGGCGGCGCCGGAGCAGCCTGATCATGGCTGTCTTCTCATGGGAGGGCTGAGGGGTCCACTGTACGGAACGCCGCAACGACACATTGGCGGGAAACATCCACTTCTATGTCTGGACGGTGTGCGGAGGACGCACGAATTCAGGACCCGTTCCCCATTGGGAAACGGGTTGGCGCAGAGGGATGGGCGCCCCATCGGTGGTGACAGCGGGGCGACCCTGAGTCAGAATTGCACAATTTCGAGCCAACGAAAAGCGCACGGCCACTTTTGTGGCCTAGTGTCCTAATTGCTGCTTTTTCCCGGCCAACAGAGCACGCCTGCAGAGCACAGCCCCGCCGGGTGGGCGGACGCCGGAGGCGGCCCCCCGGTTGCAGAGGTGTTGCGCGGTGCGCGACGCGCACCCCCGCCCCGCCGGGCGGCCCCTCCATCGGCCCCACAACCGGCCGGGACGCCGGGGCGCCGGCACACGGCCCCCGCCGCGGCCCGCAAGACCCGGCACAACCGCGGTTCCCGGCAATCTATATCCAATATCCTGGATATTGGTTAGACTGTTCGTATGTCTCGTATGCAGGTGCTGATGTCGAAAGCCGGAACGGTCGCCCACCACATGGCGGTCGAGTTGGCCTCTGCCTCTGTCGGCGACCGTATGGCGACCGCCCAGGAGCTCAGCGACCGCCACGGCGTGGGCAAAGGAACCGTCCAGGCGGCCCTGGCGCTGCTGGAGGAGGCCGGCGCCGTCGAGATCCGCTCGCGCGGCAGGCTGGGCAGCTTCATTGCGGCGATCGACCACCGGCTGATCTGGGAGCTCGCCGGCAGCGGAGCGATCCCGATCGCGATGCCGCTGCCCTACTCCCGCCGCTACGAAGGGCTGGCGACCGGCATCCATGCCGCCTTCGAGCGGCTGGGGCTGCCGTGCACGCTCATGTTCGTCCGCGGCGCGACGAACCGGGCCCGCGCGGTCCGCCAGGAGCGCGCCGACTTCGCCGTCATGTCGCGCTTCGCGGCCACGGCCGACCCCGACCTCGAAATCATCCGCGACTTCGGGCCGCACACCTACGTCGGCGCGCACGGCCTTGTCGTCGCCGCCGACCGGGATCCCGACGATCCCGGCCTGCGCCTCGCGGTCGACCCGATGTCCACCGACCAGCGCGAACTCACCGACCAGCGGTTCCCGGACCTGCCTCCGGAACGCCGCGTGGAGGTCTCCTACAACCAACTCAGCCGCTACTTCGCCGACGGCCTGGTCGACGCAACGGTGTGGAACCTCGACGAGATCGACACCCACATCGCGGCGCCCATCACCGCCTACCCGCTCGAAGGCGTCGACTCCACCGCGACGACCTCCGCCGTGGTCGTCGCCCGGCGGCACGCCGAACCCGCACCCACGGCGGTCCAGGACGCGCTGCGCGACGACGTCGTCATGACGGCCGCCACCGAGGTCGTGGCCGGCAAGCGCATCCCCACCTACTGACCCCGGCAACCGACCCCGCCAGAACCGGCAGAACCGGCCGACCTGCCGGATCCACCGGAACCGGCAGGAACACCCGAACCAACAGGACCGAGCAGACCGACAGACCTGACAGCACCGACAGGAGCCCCATGGACACGGCTCTCCGGCAGCGGCTCGACCTCGTCCGCGACCTGCCCGACACCCCGCCCGGCGTCGCCGACTTCGTCGAGGACGAACTCGCCCGGCTCGAACACGCCCACCCGGTCACCGAAGCAACGGCCGGCACGCTCACCGCGCACCTGGTCGCCGCCCTCGGCCGCACCCTGCGCGGGGAGCCCGACATCGACCCGCCCGCCGACACGGTGTACCGCCAGGTGGTCGAGTCCGTGCCCGAGGCGGTCGACGCCGCCGTGCGGCTGTCCGAACGCGCCGGTGCCGCGCTGGGCGCCCGGCTCTCCGAGACCGAACTGCGCTATCTCAGCCTCCACCTGGGCACTCTCGCCCTCACCTCGCCGAAGGAGGATTCCCAATGAAGTTCATTGCCGGAGGAGTCGCCAAGTCGGAGGTCGCCGACACCCTGCGACCCCTGCTCAAAGCGGGCGACAGCGTCCAGGTGGGCACCGACATGGACGCGGCCCCGCTGCTGCGTTCCGGCGCCGCCGACTACTACCTGGGCACGTGCCACACGGGGGCCGGCGCGAGCCTGGGGGTGCTCGTCGGCTTCCTGGGTTCGGACAAGACCCACACCTTCGGCCGCGTGCTGCCCTCCGACGCCGACATCCGGGCGGCCGTCGATGCGGGCAACATCGCCTTCGGGTTCGGACTGGACCAGGTCCCCGACGTCGTTCCCCGCCTATGGGCCGCACTCGACGCGAAACGGCAGGGCTGACCGATGATGGCCGCCGCAGCCGCCGGGAACGCGGCCGTCGCGTTCGAGCTCTGGCAGTCCGTCCTCGTCATCGCCCTGTGCGCCTTCGCCTCTCTCATCGCCAACGCCGCGCTCGCGGTCTTCAACGACGGCGCCCGGCCGTTCCTGCTGGACTACATCCAGGGCCGCTCCACCCGGATCGCCACCGCCACCATCGTGTTCGGTGTCTCCGCCGGGTTCATCTTCGGGTTGGGCGCGCCCATGGCGCTGTCCACCGGGGTGCTCAACCCCTGGCTGGTTTTCCTGCCCGTCGAGATCCTCGGGCTGCTGGCGCCGTGGCGGTGGCTGGCCGCGCTCGCCGGCGGCCTGTGGGGCGCTGTCTGCGCGTTCGGCCTCAACGCCGCCAACGCCATCGCGACCGGCCTGCCCGTCGACTTCATCAGCGCGCTCCAGGAGATCTCGACCCCGATCCTGTGGCTGTTCGCGATCTTCCCGGTGCTGGCCATCACCCGCCAGTTCGGCCGCATCAAGGGCCTGCTGACACTGGTCGCCGAGGTCGCCGTCATCGTCGTGTCCATGCTGGTGTGGCCGGACATGTTCCCCGGCTCATTGGCGATGGCGCTGGGCGTGGTGCTGCTGCTGGGATTCGCCGTGGTGCGGGACCGGGCCGCAAAGCGCGCCGAGACCGCCGAGCTCGCCGAACTGGGAGAAGAGGAGCGCGCGGCCCGCGCCGAGCAGCAGGCCGCCACCGACGCGGCCTCCGACCAGCTGTTCGGCCCCAACGCCGACCGGCTGCGCCGCAACGGGTTCTGGCTCGCCGGGCTCGGCGGCGCGGTCGCCATGCTCGCCGCCAGTGGGATCTTCGGCGGCGGCGAAGCCACCAGCTTCTTGATCGCCGACGGCTCCTACAGCGAGGCCGCGCAGGTCGACTTCCTGCGCGCGTTCGGGTTCGTGCCGCTGATCGCCACGACCGCGCTGGCATCGGGCGCTTACGCAATGGCCGGGTTCACGTTCGTCTACCCCGTCGGCTACCTGGTGCACATGTTCGTCGACGCCTGGCCGCTCGCCCTGGCCGCGGCGTTCGTGCTCGGCGCGGCCGTCATGTCGGCGGAGGTCTTCCTGCTCAGTGCCGTGGGCCGGTGGCTGCAGCGCTGGCCGAGCATCCGCGATGCGGCCGACCACATCCGCAACGCGATCACCGAGTCGCTGGCTCTCGCGATCCTGGTGGGATCGCTCATGGCCGGTCTGACCATGGGCGAGGGCCTTGGCATCGCGCTCGTCGGCGGTCTGTACCTGTTCAACGAGGCGCTGGGGCGCCCCGTCGTGCGCATGGCGGCCGGGCCGGCCGCGGTGCTCGTCGGCGGGATCGTGCTCAACCTGCTCCACCTCGCCGGCCTGTCCACCCCCGCGTGATGGGTATCCGCACCGTCACCGGACGCGAGGTGGCCCCGTCGGCGGTCACCGGTGCCGTCCTGGCCCACGAACACCTGTGCATCGACCTGTCGGGCCCGGCCGACCCCGCTGCCGCCCTCACCGACGGCGATGCGGTGGCCGCCGAGCTGGAACGCGCCCGCACCGCCGACGGGCTCGCCCTCGTCGTCGACCTCACCTGCCGCGGGATGGGACGCGACGTGCGCGCGGCCCGCTCGATCTCCGAGCGGTCCGGGGTGGAGGTGGTGGTCGCGACCGGGTGGTACTACGAACGCTTCCACCCGAGCGGCGAACCCGGCGATTCGGTCGAGGGGGCCACCGACCTGCTCACCGCCGAAATCGAGGGGGGTGTCGGTGCGACGGGCATCCGGCCCGGCGTCATCGGCGAGATCGGCAGCCACGGCCCCGCCGCCAGTGCCGCAGAACGCACCAGCCTGCTGGCCGCCGGGCGCGCCGCCGCGCGCACCGGGCTTTCCGTGGCCACCCACGCCCACCTCGGGCAGGGCGGGCTCCAACAGCTCGGACTGCTCACGTCGACCGGGCTGGCCCCGCACCGCATCTCGATCGGGCACCAGGACCTGTGCGACGACACCGCCCAGCACCGCGCGATCGCCGATGCCGGCGCCTACGTCGCCTTCGACACGGTCGGCAAGGCCGCTTACCAGAGCGACGAACGGCGCCTCGCCCTGCTGCTGCGCCTGTTGGAGGCCGGGCACGAGCGGCGCATCCTGCTGAGCAACGACATCTCGCGCGACAGCTACCTGGCCGACCGCGGAGGGCAGGGATTCGGCCACGTCCTGGGGCCATTCGGCCGGGCGCTCGCCGACCGCGGCGCGGACGCGGCAACCCTCGACCTGCTCTACCGCGGCAACGCACTCAGGTGGCTGGCCGCACTGGACGCAAGGGAGGACACATGACCCCGGGCCCGAGCGCTCGCCCCGAACCGTCCAACCCCCCCGAACCGCACGGCCCGCCCGGCCTGCCCGATACCGCGACGCTGCCGGTGGCCACCGCAGCGGACGCCGAGGCCATGCAGCAGCGGCTCGTCGCGGCGATCGCGGCGCACTTCCCCGACGCCGCCCTGTTCCGGGCCGATGCCGGTGTGGTGCCCGGGCTCGGCCGCCCCGACACCACCCGGCGGGCCGAGGCGGCGCTGGCCGCGGCGTTCGGGGCACAGGACGCCTGCCTGGTGCAGGGGGCGGGCACCGGCGCGATCCGGACCGCGCTCTCGGCCGGGCCGTGGGCCGAGGGCGACCGCAGGATCATCGCCCACGACGCCCCTGACTACGCCACCACCGCGGCCACCTTCCGCGACGGTGCCGCCGAGGTCGTGCGCGCGGACTTCGACGACCCGGCCTGGGCCGGGGCGCTCGCGCACGACCCGGCGCGGTGGGTCCATGTCCAACACGCCCGCCAGCGCCTGACCGACCGCCACCAGCCGGCCGACGTGGTCGCCGCGGCCGCCGCGTCCGGCCGGCGGGTGATCGTCGACGACAACTACGCGGTGTTTCGGACACCGCGCATCGGGGTCGAACTCGGCGCCGCCGCCTCGGCGTTCTCACTGTTCAAACTGCACGGCCCCGAGGGGGTCGGCGTGGTGCTCGGCGACGCGGATATCGTCGGGCGCGCCCGCGCCGCCAACTACTCCGGCGGCGGCCAGGTACAAGGGCACCAGGCGCTGGCAGCGCTGCAGGCCCTCGTCATGGTGCCGCTGAACTGGGCGGCGCAGTCGCGCGCCTCGCTCGCCCTCGCCGAGCGGCTGGCGGGTGGGGCGGTCCCCGGCATCGTTGACGCGCGGCCGGCCAACGTGCAGGACCTGTGCGTGGTCGCGCTGCTGGACCGGCCGCTGGCAACGGCCCTGCCCGGGTGGGCGGCCCGCCACGGAGCGGCCCCGTTCCCCGTGGGCTCGAACTCGCGCTACGAGATCACCCCGCTGGTCTACCGGCTGTCCTCATCGACCCTGGCCGACCGCCCCGGCCTGCGCGACTGGGCGGTGCGGATCAACCCCATGCGGGCGGGCGCCGACCTGACCGAGTCGATCCTGCGGGCGGCCCTGACCGAAGGGGAGGGCAGCTGATGTTCCTGCCGATGACCGAGCGGCGCAACCCGGCCCTCATCGAGTCGGCGATCGCCCTGCACCGGCGGGGCACCATCGACCCCGACACCTATGTCATCGACCGCGACGCGGTCGGCCGCAACGCCGCCGCCCTCGCTGCGGCGGCCGCCGAGCACGGGATCGGGCTGTGGTTCGTCGCCAAGCAGTACGGGCGCAACCCGCTGGTGACCGAGACCGTCGCCCGGCACATCCCCGCGGCCGCCGCGATCGACCACCGCGAGGCCGGATCCGTGCTGGCCGGCGGGGCCCGCCTGGGCAACGTGGGGCACCTGGTGCAGGTACCGCGCAGGCGGCTGCCGGGGCTGCTGGCCCACTCCCCCGACTACGCCACAGTGTTCGACCTGGAAAACCTCTGCGCCGTGGCCGGAGCCGCCGCGGCGCTGGGCCGCACCCAGCGCGTGCTGCTGCGCATCCGCGGCTCCCGGGAAAGCACGTTCCCAGGCCAGGACGGCGGTTTCGAGACCGACGGCATCGCCGCCGCCGTGGAGTACGCCCGCCGGCTGCCGGGCGTCGAGGTCGCCGGTGCCACCGGCTTCCCTTGCATCAGCTTCGACGCCGAACAGCGCCTGCCCCGCCCCACCGGCACGATGGAACGGGTCCAAGACGCCGCCGCGAAGCTGCGCGAGCTGGGCATCGACCCGGTACTGTCGCTGCCCAGCCACACCAGTGTCAGCACCATCCCCCGGTTGGCGGCTGCGGGCGGGGCCTTCGGCGAGCCCGGGCACGCGCTCACCGGCAGCACACCCCAGCACGCCGAGGACCCGGATCTGGCCGAGCAGCCGGCGATGGTCTACGTGTCCGAGGTCGCCCAGCTCGGCACCGCGCCCAGCGTGTTCGGCGGCGGTTTCTACAGTCGCGGGCACGAGCGCAACCTGCTCGTCGCAACCGCGGACGGGCCGCGCCGCGCCGAACTGCGCGACGCGCCGCCGGCGAGCATCGACTACTACCGGCGGTTCGACTGGTGCGAGCAGGGCGTGCGCGCCCACGTCGGCGACACGGCCGTGATGGCCTTCCGCACCCAGGTCTTCGTGACGCGCTCGCGCGTGGCCGTGGTCTCGGGCATCGGCGGTGCGCGGCCGCGGGTCGACGGTGTCTTCGACGCGCTGGGCAGGCAAGCCGGATGAGTGCACAGCCGAGTGCAGCACCGCGTTCGGCCACGGTGCTGGTCCTGGACGGGCTGGGCGTGGGCGCCCTGCCGGATGCCGGCGGCATGCGCGCCTGCGACACCGCCGCCGACACGCTGGGCGCCGTGGCGCGGTGGTCGCTGGCCGAACGCCGCCGTCCGCTGCGCATCCCGCACCTGGCCGGTATGGGGCTGGCGGCCCTCCGCCCCGATCTCGGCGGCGCCATCGCGCCTCCGGTGCCGCTGCTGCAGGCGAGCGGGGCCCGATCGGGGCTGGGCTATCCCGGCGCCGACTCCTTCGCCGGCCACCAGACCCTCATGGGCGCCGACATGTCCCATGTTGTGCTGCGCCGGCTGGCCGAGTCCGCCGGCGGTGTCGCCGCCGCGCTGCGCCGCAGCGGCCACAGCGCCGAACCGCTCGACGGGCGCCCGGTTCTGCTCGTGGACGGGGCGGCGCTGGTTCACGACAACCTGGAGGCCGACCCGGGGCTCAACTGGAACGTGTCCTGCCGGCTGGAGGATCTGCCGTTCGAGCGGATCCTGGCCATCGCCCGCGTCGTGCGCAGCGCCGCCCCGGTGGCGCGGGTCATCGCCGTGGGCGGCCACGCCGACGGGCGGCTGCGCGACGCGGTGCGCGAGGGTGCCGGCGGCACGGTGGGGCTCGATACGCCAGCGAGCGGGTTCTACCGCAACGGCGGGCTGCAGGTGCAGCACCTGGGTGCCGCCGTCGACCACCGCCACCAGGTGCAGGGGGCGGCGGCCGAGCAGGGACTGCCGGTGGCGCTCATCGGCAAGGCGGCCGATCTGCTGGTGACCGATCGGCCCGTCGAGCGGCGGCCCGATGTCGAGACGCCCCGGATCCTGGAGTCGGCGACCGGCCTGGCAGGCCGGGGCCTGGTGGTCGCCAACGTGCAGCAGACCGACCTGGCCGGCCACTCCCGCGACGCCGCGGTGTTCGCCGACCAACTGGAGACCGTCGACGGTGCGCTGGTGGACCTGGCCGCCCGGTTGGGCGAGCGCGACCTGCTGGTGGTCACCGGCGACCACGGCAACGACCCGTCCCTCGGCCACCCGTTCCACACGCGCGAGTGGGTGCCCGTCCTCGCCGCCACGGGCGCCGCTCCCGGCGCCGGCGGTGCCCGCCGCGGCCGCGACCTGGACACGCTCGCCGATGTGGGGGCGTCACTCGCCCGGTGGATCGGGCTGCCCGCCGATGCGGTCGCGGCCGGCACCCCCGCCGACCTGCCGGCGGCCGCTCCGGGTGGGCGGGCGGCGTACTGGTGATCACGCAGAAATGCCCGGATATCAAAGACCAAGCTGAGACGGACGTTTCTGCACGGTCACCGCCGGCCGTGTCAGCGCAGCGCCAGTGCGATCACCTGGGTCTGCTGGTTCGCTGAGAAGTTGTCGTCGCTGACGAGCAGCAGGGTGCGCTCCCCCGTGGGCAGCCGCGGCCCCCACGTGATTCCCTCGATGTTGTCGAGGTGGTCCAGAGCGGGGCCGGGCAGTTCGCCGAGGTCGGCCAGGAGCGTTTTCTCAGCCAAGCGCGGCTCGTGTCCGGCGTTGGGCAGGGCCGGCATCCGCGAGATGTCGGTGGCCCGGCCGGTGTCGACCCGGAACAGCCGGATGGTGTTGCCGTGCCCTGCGACGTAGCTGCGTTCCACGGCGATATGGCCGCCGCGCCGTTGCGGGTCGGCGAGGATCTCGCTGACACCGTTGTCGGCGGCGCCATCCGGAGATTGCGGGGTGGCCGGAATCGGGCCGAGGGGGTAGCCGTACTGCGCCACCAGCGTGCCGTCGCGGCGGGTTTCGGTTATGCGGGTGACGGCGCCTGCGTCCGGCGCGGGCAGGGCGCCGTCCTGGTACAGGGGGCCTTCCATCGCGGTGACCACGGTGCCGCGGCGGGTGAAGGTGAGCCCTTCCAGGGTGAGGTTGGCCCGCGGCCCCCGGTCGCGGCCGCGGGTGTGCATCCGCAGCAGCCGCGGGGTGCGCAGTTCGCGGATGTGCGTGCCGTCGGGGTGGGAGACGCGCACCCGGGGGTGCAGTACCGCCCGGGAGCCGGTCTGCTGCCGCTCCCCCTCGGTGGTCCACCACACGGCGCCGGTGCGGGGGTCGATGCGCACCGACTCGGGATCGACCGTGCCCGATGCCGCGCACGGTGCGTCGGGAGACGGGCAACCGCTGCCGGCGAACTCCTCCAACGAGGGGTAGGGCGCGCCGGCGGGGTCGCGGAGGGTGCGCGCGCCGGTGAGCTCGACGCGGGGCGGCCGGTCGGCGCCGACGTCGATCGCGGCGGTGTAGAGGCGGGCGGGCGCGTGCTCCGAACGGTCGTCGCTGACCAGGACGTAGCGTCCGGTGGCGGGGTCGCGGTCGATTCCGGAGAGGCCGCCGACGGGGGTGCCGTCGACCGCGGTGCCGGGAGGGATGGTGGCGGCACCGAGCAGGCGCACGGCCGGGGTCTGGTCGGCCTGGGCCGGGGTGAGGGCCGCGGCGGCGATCCCGAGTGCGGCGATCGCGGTGGTGGAGCGGGCGAAGGCGTGGCGCATGCGGGGATCCCACCACCCCGGGGTGACGTCCGCCCAACGCCGCGGTGACCACCGGGCGGACGCATTGGGTGGCCGGGGGTTCAATGCGGGCGCGCCGCGGCCGCCCGGAACGAGAGCACCGGGGTCCGGTAACACCGCATAAGTGAGGGGGCGGAGTCGGTCCGGGCGGTCAGGCGGTCGGGTCAGCCGGTCTGGGCGACCAGGTCGAGGAGACCGGGGAAGCGCGCGTTGAGGTCTTCGGTGCGCAGCCGGCTCCGCCGTTCCAGGCCGTACTGGCGCTGGTGGATGACCCCTGCTTCGCGCAGGACTCTGAAGTGGTGCGTGAGGCTGGACTTCGGCCGGTCGAAGCCGAACCATCCACACGGGTGGTCGTAGGCATCGGACTCCAGCAGCAGCGTGCGGGCGATGGTCATTCGCAGCGGTTCCGCCAAGGCACTCATCACGAGTTCGAGCCGCAGCTCGTCGATGTGGGGCTCTGAGAGCAGTGGTGGCCGCTCGGCTTCGGTGGCAGTCGCGGTCATATGGCCAGTATAGCCATACAGTACGTAAAAAGTCGTACTATCTATTCCCAAACCAGCCCCATATAACGCGTTGACCTGGGCTTTCGTCAATCGGGAGAAATGGAGCCGAACAGGCCCGTTATCGTTCTGTGACATAAAGCTGCAATCGCCCGTCCGGGCCGCCCAATACGGCCAACCCCCGCCTGGGAAGCCCCAAACGGCTTGTACGAAGTTATTCGTACTGCTAAGTTCCAGTACGAACTTCTTCGTACTTGGAGGCGTGGTGCCGACTACAGGCGCGGCAGCGAATCAGGGCTCGGCAACCGCAGGAACGACATGGCAGCTGGCACGGACGGCCTGGGCGGTGACCGCCGTGTTCGGGCTCTCGAACTCGCCCACCCCCCTCTACGTCTACTGGCAGGAACGGATCGGGTTCTCGGCCGGAACCCTGACGGTCGTGTTCGCGGCCTACATCGCCGGGCTCGTCGTGGCGCTGCTGGTCGCCGGCCGCGCGGCGGACCGCTACGGGCGCAAGTGGGTGGTCGTCCCGGGCATCCTGCTCGCACTGATCGCCGCAGGCCTGTTCCTGGCAACCGTCAACGTCGCGGTCCTGCTCGCGGCGCGGTTTCTGACCGGGCTCGCGGTCGGCGTGCTCGTCTCGGCCGGAATGGCCGCCGTGGTCGACCTAGGCGGCGAGCACCGCAGGCAGGCCACGTCAACGCTGGCCTCGGTCGCGATGGTTCTCGGTGCGGGCCTCGGCCCGTTCCTGGGCGGCGCGGTCTACGAGGTGACCGACACCCCGGTTGTGTGGGTGTTCTCCGCCAACATCCTGTTCCTGGTCACCGCGCTGCTCGGCTATCTCAACCTGCCGCTTGAGCGGCCGTCCCCGACCGCCCGCGGCGTGCTCTGGCCGAAACTGCCGTCGGTCCCCCTGGGCAACCGCAGAGATGTGGCCGGGGGGATCGGGGTGTTCGCACCCGGGCTCACGGCCACCTGCTTCGTCCTCTCCCTCGGCCCCTCCCTGCTGATACTCGCGGTCGGCAACACCTCGCCGCTACTGGCCGGCGGATCGGCCTGTCTGATGTTCCTCGCCGCGACCGCCTCGCAGCTCGCCCTGATACGCCTGCCCGTCCGGAGCCTGTTCGCCGCCGGCGCCGCAAGCACCGTCACCGCGATGGTGGCGGTGGCCGCCACCGTGGCCACCGCCTCGCCCTGGATGTTCGTGCTGGCAGCGGTCCTGGCGGGCTGCGGCCAAGGCCTGGGCCAACTCGGCGGTCTGCGCCTGATCGCGCACAACGTCCCCGGCTCCAGACGGGCCGAGGCCAACGCCGCGCTCAACATCGGGGCCTACCTACCGGCCGCCGTCCTCTCGGTGGCCACCGGATACACCGTTACCTGGCTGGGCATGACCGCGGCCACGACCGGCCTGGCCGTGGCGCTGGGATTCATCGCCCTCGTCGCCGGTTGCGCCGCCTACCGGATCGCCCGCCGATGACGGTCGTGCGGAATCCGCACGTTGGTCCGGATCCGGTGCCCGCCCGCCGCCACGCGCAGCATGCCGCGCACCCGATCGCCCTGCGCTCCGGCACGGCCCGCACAGCCCGAACGGCCCGAACGGCCGCGCTAGCGGACCAGGTGGGGGAACGCCTCGGCAAGGGCGGATCTCCAGTTCCGGATGGGCCGGAGTCCCGCGGCCTGCCAGGCGCCGTGGCCGAGTGCGCTGTAGGCGGGACGCGCAGCCGGGCGCGGGAACGCGGCGCTGGGTACCGGGCGCACCCGTTCGGGATCCGCACCGAGCAGCTTGAACACCTCGCGGCCGAACTGCAGCCACGTCGCCTCGCCCGAGCTGGTGGCGTGGTAAACACCGCCGGCTGCCGGCGCCGATCCCAGCTCGGCCAGGCGCTGGGCCACATCCGCGGTCCAGGTCGGCTGCCCCCACTGGTCATCGACCACGTCCACGTACTCGCGCTCGCCGGCCAGGCGGATCATCGTGCGCACAAAGCTCCTGCCGTGTGCTCCGTACAGCCACGACGTGCGGACGATGAGCCCGCTGCCCGCGGGCAATGCGGCGCGGACCTCGCGTTCGCCCGCCAGTTTGGTCCGGCCGTAGGCGGTGCGCGGCGCAGGCGCGGCGTCCTCCGGATACGGCGTGTCCGCATCCCCCGAGAACACGTAGTCGGTGGACAGGTGCAGCAGGCGGGCTCCGATTTCGGCGCACCCGCGGGCGACGTTGCCGACCGCGGCGCCGTTGGTGCGCAGCGCCGCGTCCTCGGCGGCCTCGGCGTCGTCGACGGCCGTCCACGCTGCGCAGTTCACCACGGTGGCCGGGCGCAGGCACCGCAGCGTCCTGCGTACCGCCGCCCGATCGGTGACATCCAGTTCGCGGCGGGTGAGTCCGACGGCGTCTTCTCCGCGGTCGGCGAGGCAGGCGAGCAGGTCGCGCGCCAGCATTCCCCCCGCTCCGGTAACCAGCCAGTCGGGCACGGTGGCCAACCTCCGCAATGGTGCTGTCTCGGACCCGGGCGCACGACCGGCCCGGACAACCGGCCGTGCCGCAGCCCGTTTCCACGCTTGACGGCCGACGGGCACCGCAGGCGCCGGTGGCCACCGTCCCATCGCTCCTACTGGGGAAGACCCTGGAATCTGCGCCGACGCGGTGGCGGGCGCCGCCGGCACCCGCGGCACCCGCGGAGGCGGCCGGGCGGCGTATCCGGCACCGCACCCGTGCGGCGCGGGCGGGCGCCCTCAACCGCGTGCGGCACCGGTATTGGCACGCAGTTCGGCGTAGAACCGCCGGCACGCCTCGTAGTCGGGGAGGAGTCCGCGCTCGCGGGCCTCGGTCAGGGACGGGGCGGCGGTGTCCTTGGCCGAGAGCAACGGCCGGCCGGTGGGCCAGTCGATGCCGAGGTCGGCGGTGGCGGGGTTGATCGCGTGCTCCCGTTCGGGAGCGTAGGTGGTCGAGCACAGGTAGGTGAGCACGGCGTCGTCAGTGAGCGCGCAGAAGCCGTGGCCGAGTCCTTCGCCGATGTACAGGGCCCGGCGTTCAACGTCGTCGAGCCGGATGGTCTCGTGGCTGCCGAACCGCGGCGAACCCGTCCGGATGTCCACGACCACATCGGCGATGGCGCCCCGCACGCACGTGACGTACTTGGCCTGACCGGGTGGGACGTCGGCGAAATGGATGCCGCGTATGGCTCCCTGCGCCGAGACCGAGGTGTTCGCCTGGGCGAGTTGCAGGGGGTGGCCGACCGCCTCGGCGAGGCGGTCGAACCGGTACCACTCCAGGAACCGCCCGCGGGGGTCGCCGTGCTGGGCGGGGATGACCTCCCACGCCCCTTCGATGCTCAACGGTCGGATCTGCATTGGCGGCATCCCAACTTTCGCACGGCGGCAAGCGGCACACGCAGCGGTTGCGGGAGCGGTTGCGGAACACGGCGCCCGCGGGCGGCTGACCTGCCGTGACACAGCGGGGTTCCGCGTCGGCGAAAGACTGCGTCCCGTTGGCCGGCAACCGCCGGGTTCCCGGGGGTGGCGGATAGGCGTCGGAGCGGAGCGGTGTTGGCGGTCGTGGTATGTCCAGCATTACCAGCACCGAGAAGAGGAGGACCACCACATTTTGGCACCGGAAAGGGCTGCTCTAGGAATCTTGCGGCCGCCGCCGGGGCCGCGCGCAGGAATCCCGTGCCGAGCACGGGACCGGGGGCGCAGCAGGATATGTGCCCACGCCACCGGCCCCCGCCATTCGGATCCACCTGCAAAATGAATCCAAAAAGTGCCGGCGCACCGGCACTCTAGAGTTTCGCTTAGAAACTCGGCCGAGGTATAGGCCCGGACGATCTTGTGCGATTGACTCCCCGGTGGCCCGGGAAGTGCCCCCAAAACCGCCACGTGCGGTTTCCCGGCCATGAGGAGTGCAAACCGTGGTTCAAAGTCGCAAACGCTTCGGACGTACCGCCGCCCTCGCGGCCTCGTACACCCTGCTGTCCGGCCTGATCATCGGTACGGGCAATCCGGCGGCGCTCGCCGAATCCGCGCCGCAGCAGCCGTCCGGTATGGACTCGCTGATCCCCCGGCCCGCGGTCGTCGAACCCGATCCGGACACCGGGTTCGAACTCGACCGTTCCACCCGTATTACCGTCCCCCGCGGCGGCAAGGACGCACGTACGGCGGCGAAGCTGCTCGCCGACGAGCTCCGGCCCGCCACCGGTTACCGGTTACCCGTCGTGTCGGCACCCGAGCGCCGGGGGATCTCCCTGCGGCTCACCGATAACGGGAGGGGTATCGGTACCCAGGGCTACCGGCTGGATGTCGCGGAACGGTCCGTGCGGCTGAGGGCCAAGACGGTCGAGGGGCTGCGCAACGGAGTGCAGACACTGCTGCAGCTCCTACCTGCCGCGATCGAGGAGGACACCGTCCAGAGCGGGCCGTGGACCATCCCGGGAGGCAGCATCACCGACAAGCCTCGCTATCCCTACCGCGGTGTGCTGCTGGACGTGGCCCGCTACTTCTACCCGGTGGACTTCGTCAAGCGCTACATCGACCAAGCGGCGCGCTACAAGTACAACCATCTGCATCTGCACCTGACCGACGACCAGGGCTGGCGGATCGAGATCAACGGTTGGGAGCGGTTGACCTCCTACGGCGGCAGTACCGAGACCGGCGGCGGCGAGGGCGGTTACTACACCCAGGACGAGTACCGCGAGATCGTACGGTACGCGCAGCGGCGCAACATCACGGTCGTCCCGGAGATCGACGTCCCCGGCCACACCACGGCCGCGCTCGCGTCCTATCCCGAACTCAACTGCGACGGGACCGCGCCGCCGCTCTACACCGGAGTGGATGTCGGGTTCAGCTCGCTGTGCCTGGACAAGGACATCACCTACGAGTTCCTGGACGACGTTGTGGGCGATGTCGCGCGCATGACACCGGGCAAGTACCTGCATATCGGCGGCGACGAGGTACCCGCCGACATTCCAAAAGCCGACTACGCCGACTTCGTGCGGCGGGCCACCGGAATCGTGGCCGACCACGGCAAGCAGTTCGTCGGCTGGCACGATTTCCTGGCCGGTGCCCCGGCGGAGTCGGCCATCGCGCAGTACTGGTACCCGTGGCCGGACAACGAGCTGTCCGAAAAGGCCGCTGCCGAGGGCGCGAAGTTCATCATGTCCCCGGCCGACCACGC
Source organism: Streptomonospora sediminis (assembly GCF_054778995.1). Classification (NCBI taxonomy): domain Bacteria; kingdom Bacillati; phylum Actinomycetota; class Actinomycetes; order Streptosporangiales; family Nocardiopsidaceae; genus Streptomonospora; species Streptomonospora sediminis. The sequence goes on along the minus strand of NZ_BAAGYZ010000009.1, from coordinate 38,913 downwards.
CTATCTCGACATGATGTACAACGAGTCCGAACCCCAGGCGGGCCAGTCCTGGGCGGGGTTCGTCGAGGTCAGGGACGCCTACGAGTGGGATCCGGAAACCACCATCACCGGTGTCGGCGGCTCCTCGGTGCTCGGAATCGAGGCCACGATGTTCACCCAGGTGACTCCGACCGAAGAGAGTATCGAGTACATGGCGTTCCCGCGGATGCCCGTACTCGCCGAGGTCGGCTGGACCCCCAAGGCGGACCAGGCCTGGCGGTCCATCCGCCGGCGGCTGCCCGAACAGGCCCACCGCTGGGATATCTGGGGTGTCGACTACTACCGTTCACCGCAGGTCAAGTGGACGTAAGCAGCTGGTGAGGAAGCGGCGCCCACCCGCACACGATCGGCGGCGGGTGGGCGCGCGCGGCCAAGCGCCGGGGTCGGGCGCTGGTGCCGGGGATCCGGCGGCCGGCTTCGTTGGCGGCACCGGGCGGCTTGGCGCAGGCCCCACCGGCCGGACAGGCCGAAATGGTCCGGCGGGACGGCAGGTCCGCCAAGCAGATGTGACAGGCCGTACCTGGTTGAACGGCCGGTCCGGATGCGGGTGCGACCGCCGGAAGGTACGGGGCGAGTGAGGGACTCGCCAACCCGGCGGATTCACCCGGAAAACGGGTCGGGATCCGTTTGGCGCGAATGCGGTGGCGGTTTATCTGACGTATTCCGAGATAACCTTCGGCGGCCACTGCCCGATACTCAGAATGCCCTGAGAATATGCCTTCGCCACCAGGGCGGAGCGGTTGGGGGACTTGAACCGGCGCAGCATCGCACCGACATGGTATTCGATGCCCTGCCTGCTGAGGTAGAGCTTGGACGCGAGCTGCACGGTGGAATTTCCGGCGGCCACGCCCTCAAGGACCCGGGCGTCGAGTTCGCTTAGTAACTTGCGGCGGTCGGTTACCGGCCGGGGTGATTCCGAGTTCCGGTCGGGTTGGACCACCAACACGATCTTGCTCACCTGGCCGCTGTCGCCGCGCACCGCCACGCCCGTCATGTCCACGGAGAACGTGGTGCCGGCGGAGTAGACGCCCACCGCGTTCGCGCTGAACCGGTCGCGGGTCCCCTCGCCCAGCCGGTTCAACTGCCGCATGATGACCTGTTTCACGCTCGTGTGCACGAAGTTTCCGAAGTTCTGACCGTAGACCTCCGATGCCGTCTTGCCGAGCTGGTAGATGAAATCTCCGTTGGCCTCGAGTACGCGCAGTCCGTAGTCGAGGCTGACGATGGATATATCGGATGGTTCCAGTCCGAAGCGCCTGGGCGTGGGCTGCTCCCGTGCGGCGTTTTTATTTTGGCGACCAAAATCGGACCTTTCGGAAACGGCATGGGCCCCCGATTCGGTGCTCATTATTTTTACTATCCTCCAGTGCAGCTAACATCTTGCCCGGAAAATACCAACCTCAACCGGAATACCAGATTTACTGAAGAATAGCCGCGCGCGCCATGGCCGGTCAACGAGACAGCGTTATTCCCCCCTAATACTGTGGTAGCGGTCGGTTGGGGGGCGGAATGTTCGGATGCCGGACTTCGGTCGGGACGGTGGTCTTGTCGGAATTGGCCGCTGTACGCGCGGCTCGCCGGCCGGGCGCCGCGCGGCGGCATGGGAGGGCCGGGCGTTGGACAGCGGCGCATGCGGGTCAGAGGTCATTGGCCGGGGGTCGGGGGCTGGGACCGGAGGGTCAGCGGCCCTTGAGCGGCTCCCACCACCGGCGGTTGTCCCGATACCAGTCGACCGTCTCGCGGAGCCCGTCTCCGATGCCGACCCGCGGCGAGTAACCGAGCTCCCGCGAGATCTTGGCGATGTCCACCGAATAGCGGCGATCGTGGCCCTTGCGGTCCGCGACCGGCCGGATCGCCGACTCGTCGCGCCCGGTGATCTCCAGCAGCCGGCGGGTCAGCTCCAGGTTGGTGAGTTCGGTGCCGCCCCCGATGTTGTAGACCTCGCCGGACCTGCCGTGCTGCGCGACGAGCTGGATGGCGCGGCAGTGGTCGTCGACGTGCAGCCAGTCCCGCACATTGCCCCCGTCGCCGTAGAGGGGCACCGGTTTCCCGTCGAGGAGGTTGGTCACGAACAGCGGGATGACCTTCTCCGGGTGCTGGTAGGGGCCGTAGTTGTTGGAGCAGCGGGTGATCGACACGTCGAGGCCGTGGGTGGTGTGGAACGCCCGCGCCATGAGATCGGCCGAGGCCTTGGACGCGGCGTAGGGCGAGTTGGGCGCGAGCGGGTGCTCCTCCGGCCACGACCCTTCGTCGATCGAACCGTAGACCTCGTCGGTGGACACATGCACGAACCGGCCGACCCCGGCTTCCAGGGCCGCGTGCAGCAGAGTCTGCGTACCCACCACATTCGTCGCAGCGAACTCGGCCGCCCGCGCGATCGACCGGTCCACATGGGACTCGGCGGCGAAGTGCACGACCAGGTCTCTGCCTGCCATCTCCTCCTTGACCAGGGCCGGGTCGCAAATGTCGCCGACCACAACGCGCAGCCGGGCATCGTCCGAAACAGCGGCGAGGTTCCCGCGGTTGCCGGCATAGGTGAACGCGTCCAACACGGCGACCTCGTCCGGCCGGCAGTCGGCGTACTCGCCGGCGAGCAGGCTGCGTACATAGTGCGAACCGATGAATCCGGCGCCGCCGGTGACCAGAACCCGCATCCCTACCGCCCTCCCCCGGCCCGCCGGCCGCCCTCGGAGGCCGCGATCTCCTGGACGTAGCGGCCGTATCCCGAATTGCTGAACCGCGCCCCGAGCTCGTAGCACCATTCGGGGCCGATGAAGCCCATGCGCAGCGCGATCTCCTCCAGGCACGCGATCCGCACGCCCTGGCGTTCCTCAAGGGTCTGCACGTACTGCCCCGCATCGAGCAGCGACTCATGGGTCCCGGTATCGAGCCACGCGAATCCGCGGCCCAGATCGACCACTTTGGCCCGCCCCCGGTCGAGGTAGACGTTGTTGAGGTCGGTTATCTCCAGCTCCCCCCGAGCGGAGGGGACCAGGCTGCCGGCGATTTCCACGACATCGTTGTCGTAGAAGTACAGGCCGGTTATCGCCCGGTTCGATTTTGCGTTCTGCGGTTTTTCCTCAAGCGAGACCAGGTTTCCCGCTGCGTCTACCTCGCCGATTCCGTGCCGGTGCGGATCGCTGACGGGGTAGCTGAAGAGCATGCAGCCCTTGAGGTCCCGGATCGCGCGCTGCAGCAGGTGTGAGAACCCCGGGCCGTGGAAGATGTTGTCGCCCAGGATCAGCGCGCAACTGTCGTCGCCGATGTGGTCCTGGCCGATGACGAACGCCTCGGCGAGGCCGTTGGGTTCGGGTTGTTCGGCGTAGGTGATCCGCAGCCCCAGCCACCACCCGTCGCCGAGCAGCCGCTCGAACAAAGGCAGGTCGACGGGCGTGGAAATAATAAGGATATCCCTGATACCTGCCAGCATCAGCACGGAAATCGGGTAGTAGATCATCGGTTTGTTGTATACCGGCACGAGCTGCTTGGAAACCGCAAGAGTCGCGGGCTGGAGCCGGCTTCCACTTCCACCCGCGAGCACAATTCCCTTCATCGTTACCCCATAGGTCGTGCGACAATTTGACACGCGGTCGGCGCTGCGCAGGCAACAATAGACCCGCAGTCGGTAGAAAAATGTTCAGATACGGCGGCCGGACCGGTCACATATCCGCGGGCCGGCCGACACCGGCCGCGCGCTGGATGCCGAGGTCGTGCAGCGCGTTCGCCTTCAACTCGCCGACGTGCCGGTCCAGCAGAGTGGCCAGATATTCGGGCCCGAAACCGTACTGCTCCAATTCCGGAATGAGCGCGCGCAGCCGGCCGGTATCGACCACCGCGTGTTTGGTCGGCACATCGATGCGCTGCCGTTCCGCGCTCACACCGAGCCGCTCCTCCAAGCCGTCCACGATGTCGGAGACCGCCTCCGGTCTGCCGGTGGCCAGGTTGACCACCTGGTCGGCTATGCCGCCGTCGAGCAGGTGGTCCAGCATCCGCAGCATGTCGTGCACGTCGAGCAGGTCGCGGGAGGCGCCCGTGTGCACGGTGACCGCGCCGCTGAGCAGTTGCCGGGTCAGCGACGGCAGCAGTTGGTGCCGCTGCTGGCCCGCTCCCACAATGTGGGCGAGCCGGAGCACCAGCCACCGGGCGCCGGAACCGGCGCACACGCTCTCCAAGGCGAGTTTGTGTCGGCCGTAGGGAGTCAGCGGGAAAACAGGGCCGTCCTCGGCACCGGGCGAATCGTCGACGCCGTACATACCGGCCGATGCGGTGGACAGGAAGACCACCGTGCGCCCGGCGGCCTTGCAGCGCCGCAGCACGTCGTAGACGAGGGTGGCCTCCCGTTCGAACTCGGAGGCATCGGTCACGAGCACGCTGGAGACCCCCGCCGCGATGAGCGTGCAGGACGGGTAGCGGTCGGCGAAGTACTCCCTGGTGTGGCGGGCGATGAACCCGTCGCCGACGATCTCCATCAGGCCTCCACCGCCGGATCGTGGGTGGTCCGTACAGCTGCCGCCCGGATCTCCTCGACGAGCCGTGCCGTGCCTTCCGCCGATTCGTTCCACGCGGCCTCGACCGCCGGATCGGCGCCGGACAGGGCCGCGCGGGCGAACGAGTCGACCGCGCGGGCGAACTGGTCGGCCGGTGCCGCCCGGATCTCCTCGGCGTGGTCCTGCTCGTCGATGCGCAACACCGGTTGCCAGGTCGGCGGGGGCGTGAAGGCGCGGTCGAGGGCCAACGAGGCCGAACTCCCCCACAGCCGGTACCGCGACCGGTAGCTGTGCTCGAACCCGAAGTCCAACGAGGCGAACGCCCCGCCGCCGGTGGTCAACAGGGCGTGCCCGGCGACGTCGACACCTTTGCCGCCGTCGATCCGCAGCGCGGCACCGGCCACCGACAGATCCCCGCCGAGCAGGAACCGGGCGGCGCGCAGCGGGTAGACCCCCACGTCGAGCAGCGCTCCCCCGCCGAGCCGGTGGTCGTAGCGGATGTCGCCGGCGGGCAGCGGCGGGATGCCGAAGGTCGCGGTGAAGGTCCGCAGCACGCCCAGCCGGCCCTGGTCGAGCAAGTCGCGCACGCGGGCGTGCTGGGGGTGGTGCGGGAAGGTGAAGTTCTCCCGCAGCACGAGACCGCGTTCGGCGGCCAAGGCGGTGAGTTCGGCGGTGTGCGGCGCGGTCGTCGTCAGCGGTTTCTCGCACAGCACGTGCTTTCCGGCGAGCAGCGCCCGCTTGGTCCACTCGTAGTGCAGCGCGGTGGGCAGCGACACGTAGACCGCGTCGACGCCGGAACCGACGGCCAGTTCTTCGTAACTCATCGGGACCGCGCCGAACTCCGCCGCGAACTGTTTCGCCCGATCGGGCGAGCGTGCCGCGACCGCGGCCAGGTCCGCCGTCTCTGCGGCGCACAGCGCGGGCAGGGTGCGCCGGCGCGCGATCGAGGAGCAGCCGAGTGCGCCTATCCGAAGTGCCGGGTTCATTGCAGCCCCCTCAAGCACGCGATCAGGCTGCGCGCCTGGACATTGATGTAGTGGCTGTGCCGCAGCAGGTCGGTCAGCTGGTACAGCGTGAGCCAGCGGTAGCCGGCGAGTCCGCCATCGGCGGAGCAGTCGGGGATTTCGGAGCCGACCTCGATGATCTGGTAGCGGTTGCGGGCGCGGTAGAAGCGGCCGCCCTCCTCGGAGAGTTCGACGTCGTACAGCACCTGTTCCGGCCGGATGTTGAGCACCGTGTCCAGGTACGGCGGCCGGTCGGCGTCGGTGTAGTTCTCCGGGCTGCACTGCACGGTCGGGGCGAGTTCCACCACGTCGAGGTACCCGGGTTCCATTCGGGCGTTGACCAGGGCGTGCAGCACACCGTCGATTCGTCTGACGAGCAGGGCGATGGTGCCGATGCTGTTCGGGCGCACGAGCGGCTGGGTCCAGCCGCCGACTTCGCGGCTGTTCGTGGTGACCTCGACCGCGATGATCCCGAAGAACAGGCCGCGGTCGTGCGCGATCACGTCGTCGGTGATGTGCCACTCCTTGACAGTTTTTAACTGGATGGGAGTGGTCTGCACGAAATGCCGGGTTTGGTGTTCGGTGATCCAGCTCATCACCGCGGTGGAGGTGTGCAGGCTGCCGGCGGTGGATTGCGCCGACCGCGCGATCGCCGCGGGCAGGCCGCCGTCGGGACCGGGGCCGCCGTCGGCCAGGCCGGCAGGCATGCACGACAGCACGGTGCGCGCGTCCATGTTGACGAGGTTGTCCACCTTCAGCAGCTCGTGCAGTTGGCCGAGGGTGAGCCAGCAGAAGTGGTCCGACGGTGCGATGTCGTCGGTGATCTCGACGATCATGTTCCGGTTGCGCTTGCGGTAGAACCACGACCCCTGCTCGGACTGCAGCACGTCGGCGAGGATGTTCTCCGGCGGCGCGTTGCGGAAGTACTCCAGGCAGGGGACATCGCGGCCCTTGTGGACCCGGGTGTAGTTGCTCTTGGTGGCCTGCACCGTGGGCGACAGCTGCACGCCGTTGTGGTTGCCCGGTTCGGACTTGGCCTGCACCAGGAAGTGCAGGACGCCGCCGATGTCCTTGGCAAGGAAACCCAGGATCCCGATCTCCGGCTGGTGGATGATCGGCTGGGACCAGTGGGGCACCGGCCCGTAGTCGGTAAAGACCTCCAGCCCTTCGACGGTGAAGAACCGGCCGCTGTCGTGGCCGAGATTGCCGCTGTCCGGGTCGAAACTCCAGTTGCGCAGCATGGCGAACGGGATGCGGGCGGCATCGTGCCGCTGGGCGCGGTTCTGCTCCGCGATCCAGTTCCAGATCTCGGCGAGCGGCAACGCGCCATCGTCGACGGTCGCGGCGGACCTCGCGATCCGCCGCGGCAGTATCGCGTCCGGCTTTCGCAACAGGCCTTGCGGGCGACGCTGCATAGAGCCTCCTCACTGGGCGCCCCCGTGGCGGATGACGCATATCTCATTGATAACAGCGGGAAACTAGGTAGAACACCGGTCATTAAATGGCGCACGCGGCAAATATGGGGGTACACCCACAATTCTGCTGCTACGCGATGGATCGTGGACGCGAGTGCGGCGCAAGGTGATAGGTGTGTGGAAAAGAAGGCCGCACTGAAACACGAGGGGAGGAACGAAGGTGGTGTCCGCATCCGGGCCGAACGGTCGGCACTACGCCTTTTTCAGCTTCCCCGGTTACGGTCACATCAAGCCGGCGCTTCCCGTTGTCGGCGAACTCGTCCGCAGGGGCCACCGGGTCACCCATTTTGTCGCCGAGCGGTTCACCGCAGCGGCCGAAAACCCGGGCGTACGCGTCGTCGGCTACGCGTCGGACTTCCCCGAGCCGTTCGGCGAGGCGCAGTCGGTCGACGAGGCCGCCGCGATGCTGGTCGACCTGCTGAACGAGGGGTTCGCTCCGCTGGGGCCGGCGCTGGAGAGCCTGTCCGGCGACCCGCCCGATCTGATCGTGCACGACGACATCGGCGCACACACCGCGCGGCTGCTTTCCTGGCGCTGGGATCTGCCCCTGGTCCGGCTCTTCGCGCACTTCGCCGGGCCCGGCTCCACCGCGGGTGAAGACACGGCCGGTGCCGGCGGGCAGGCGGGGCAGGGTGGGCGGGCGGAGCAAAGCGGGCAGGCGGAGCCGGGGCGGGCCGATGGCGCCGAGATCCTGAGCCGACCGTTCCTGGGCCGGGCGTGGCTGGACCGGATGGACGAACTCGCCGCGCTCGGCTTTGCCACTGAGGACGTGATGGCGGCGGTGCAGCGCGAAGATGCCTGCGCGAACATCGTGTTCGTACCGCGGGCCTTCCAGCCGAACGGCGACACCGGATTCGGCGACCGTTACGTGTTCGTCGGCCCGTCCCCGGAGCTCCCCGGAAAGGGGGCGGCGTGGACTCCTCCGGCGGGCAAGCGGATCGCCCTGGTCTCGTTGGGGACCACGCACAACGACACGCCCGGGTTCTTCCGCAACTGCGCCGAGGCGTTCTCGGGCGGCGACTGGCATGTGGTGATGACCGTGGGAGACCGCGCCGACGCGGCCGCGATCGGCGGCGCCGGTGCGGGTGCGGGCATCGAAATGCACCGGTGGTTGCCGCACAGCGCCGTGCTGCCGTACGCGGGCGTCTATGTCGGTACCGGCGGGATGAACAGCGTGATGGAGGCGCTGTACTGGCGCGTCCCGGTGGTCGCCATCCCCCGCACCGGCGAGCAGCGCGCCAATGCCGAGCGCGTGGCCGAGTTGGGGCTCGGCACCCACTTGGAGCGCTGCGACGCGAGCCCCCAGGCGGTGCGCCGGGCGGCGTCAGCAGCCGCCGGCGATCCCGCCGTGGCCGAACGGGTGCGGGCGATGAGCGCCCGCATAGCCGACGCCGGGGGCGCCCGCCGCGCCGCCGACGAGATCGAACGCTGCACTCCGGCCCGCCCGGCAGCTGAGGACCGGGCGGACGGGCGTCCTGACCCCCGTTAGCGGGCCGGCGCGGATGCCCGTTGCGAATGCCGGGGCGGGCGGCGGGCCGCCCGTTTCCGCGGCGCGACCGCGTTCACGCGGCGTTGCACCCCTGGCCGCTGCCCTGCCCCGCCGCTATGCGCTCCAGCACATCCGCCGCGCCCTCGGCGCCGGGGCAGCCCCGGATCTCCGCCTCCATCAGGGCGACGTTACGCGCGATCCGGCCGTCGCAGGCGACCGCCATGGCGGCATCGCGGACCGCGGTCCCGGTCGCCTCGCCGCGCACCACCCGGCCCAGCCCCAACTGCTCCGTCCGCTCTGCCGTGGCCCGCGCATCGGGCTGCTGGGGCACGGCGACCACAGGTACGCCGTGCCGGAACGCGTCCATCAGGGTCCCGGCACCCGCCTGGCACACCATGACGTCGACGTGCGGGAGCACCGCGTCAAAGTCCAGCCAGGCGTGCGGTTCGGTCTCGCGGGGCATGTCCTGCATTTCGGCCGGATCCATGTGCCCGCCTCCGGCCATCAGCACCTGCCATCCGGTTCCGGCGAACGCGTCGGCGCAGGAACGGAAGAAGCCGGGGTTGCCGTTCGCCGAGGTCCCCAGCGTGACCAGTGCGACCTTGGCCGCGTCCGCGCGCGGCCGCCAGCCGGCGGCGGCCGCCGCCGGCCGTGCCGCGCTGCTGGGGCCGACGAAGACGAAATCGTCGGTGAAGCACTCGGCCCGGGGCTGGAACGCCCTGGGCACGAACACGAGGTTGGCCGCGGCCGCTCTGGCGGTGCGGATCCGGTCGAGTTCTGCGGTGTCGAGACCGCAGGACCGGACCCGTTCCGGCAGTTCCGCGGCGACCGCCGTGATGGCCGGGTGGTCCGGGTCGAGCGACGGGTCGCCCGGACCGGGTTCCACACCGTTGATCGGCACCTGTTCGTTGCCCGCCAACCCGGGGAACACCCGCACCACCGGGCAGTCGGCACGTTCGGCGACCAGCCGGCTCGCCACCGTGCTGAGCGCGTCCTCGACGACCACATCCACGGGGCGGCCGGCAAGCTCCGTGCACGCGATCGGCAGCGGGGCGATCCCTTCGCGGAGGTAGGCGGCGACCACCTCGGCGAGGTCCGCAGAGGTGGTCATCCGCGGCACGGAGGCTGGAAAGTCCGACGGATAGCAGAGGGTCCGGGCGCCGGTTTCGGCCACGAGGCCGCCGAAACGGTCGCCGACCACATAAGTGACAGTGTGGCCCCGGGCGCGCAGCGCGCGCACGACCGGCAGCGTGGGTCCGATGTGCCCGACTCTGGGGAAGCTGAAAAAGGCGAAGTTCCGTGCTGTATCGTCCATAGGTGCACCGTAAAGACGGCACCGGGATTTTCCCATGGCCGCCCCGGAAATTCGAATACTTCCCCTAGTGACGGTCGGCGATGACCCTGCAGAAATTCCCGTCTCAACTTTAAAATCTCGGCATTTCTGCACGATCATCGGTGCGCCGGGTGCCCGCCGTCTGCGGGCCGCAGGTAGCCACGTGTTCCGGGCGTCCGGAACACGGCTGCGCTCTCACGGCCGGCGCGGCGCGGAATTCCCGAAGGCCGAACGCAGTTCCGCCCGCCCCGATATGCCGAATTTCCGGTAGCAGTTCGTCAGGTGTTTCTCGACGGCCCGGCGCGTCACCTGGAGCTGCGCGGCGATCTCCACATTGGTCAGCCCTTGCAGCGCGAGTTCGGCGACCCAGCGTTCGCTTTTGCTGAGACCGGTGGCGTCCGCCGGTACCGCCGCCGGCCGGTCGGCGGCGGCGAGCGCCCGTTCCGCGAGCCACTGGGCGCCGCACGACACGGCCAGCCGGTAGGACTCGCCGAGCCGTTCCTCGGCCTGGGCGGCCATGCCGCGGTTGCGCAGCTCGATCCCGTGTTCCAGCAGCGCTTTGGCCAGCCCCGGCCGGTCGTCGGCCGACCGGAGCACCTCGACGGCCTCGTCGAGCAGCGGCCCGGCCTCGGCGGCGGCGACCAGGGCAGCCTTGGCGCGGAGGGTGCGCCCCACCGCTTCGGGAGCGCCCCACCGGCGGGCGTACCCGTGCTCCTGTTCGACCATCTCCAGCGCCGAACCGGCGTCGCCGAGGCGGTGCAGCAGGCGGGCCGCCCGGGTCCGCCACGGGAACAGCACCGGGTTCTGCCAGTCCGCGCGGTGCAGGATGCGGCCGCAGGCCAGGAAATGTTCCAGCGCCGTGCCCGGGTCGGCTCCCGCCGCCAGGGACCCGCGCAGCAGCTCCGCGGTCGCCTGCAGCTGCATCCCGGCGCCGCCCGCCGGCACATCGCCGCAGGCGGCGAGCGCAGCCCGCGCAAGGTGTTCGTCGCGGACGTCCATCGCAACCGCGGCCACCGCCATCAGCGGAGCTCCGGCCGCCCCGCGCAAATCTCCCCCGCTGTCCTGGTGCAGCTCCCATGCAGCGGCCCGGGCTGCGGCGAACCGCCCCATGCGGGCCAGCGCCACCGCCCGCAGGCCGAGCAGGGCCCCGTGCCCGGCCGGGTACGAGTGTGGCTGCGCGGCCGGCTGCAGGGCGCTGTCCAGCCACGACAGGGCGTATGCGGGCGAACCTGCGGCGATCGCGGACACCAGCGCCAGGGCGGCCGTGCCGCCGGTGCCGCCGTGCAGCGCCGGCTCGCGCTCCAGCAGCCGCTCCGCCAACGCGGCGATCCGCGGCGCGCCGGCCTCGGCCGCGACGGTGGCGGCGTACAGCAGGACGGCGAGCAGTTCCCGTTCGGCCGCGGTCGCCACACCCGGGGCGGTGCCCAGTGCGTCCAACCGCCGCACCGCGGAGTGCACAGCGCCGGGATCGGCGCAGGAGGCGAACCGCTGCCTGGCCTCCAGGCCCAAGTGGGCCGTGTGCGCGAGATGCCCGGTGCCGTGCCCGGCCGCCCGCGCCACGGCGGCGGCAGGGGGACCCCCGGCGCCCCGCAGCGCCGTCACCGGGAGCGTGCCGACCGCGTCGGCCTGCTCCTGCGGCGACGGCAGCAACCGGACCGCCTGGCCGATGTGGCGCAGCGCCGCCGCAGCGTCGAACCGCGCCTCCGCCGACGCGAGGTCGACGAGGCGCCGCCCCTGCCCGCCCGCGCCGTGTGCCGCGGCCGGCAGCGCCCGCAAATAGTCGGCGGCGCGGTGCGGGTCGCCGTCCTGTACGGCCGAGTCGGCGGCGGCGCGCAGCTCCTCCAGCGCCCAGTGCGGTGCCGAGTCCAGCGGGATGGTCAGCAGCCGCTCGGCGACCGCGTCAGCTGGATGCCCGCAGTCGTGCAGCGCACGCGCCGCCCGCAGCTGCAGCCGTTCGTGGTCGGCGGCGGCCATCAGTTCGGCGATGGTCTCGCCGAACACCGGAGTGCTGAAGCGCAGCCGATCACCCGGGGCGAGCAGCCCCAACCGGCGCAGTGCCATGCAGGCGTCCGACACCGCGATCGGGTCGCCACCGGCGACGTGTTCGACCAGCGCGGGCCGGGCGTGGGAGCCCAGGACCGCGACGGCCATCGCACACTCCCGCAGCTGCGGCGACTCCCGCAGCGCGCCGGCGACCCGCTCGCGCAGGTACCACGAGCGCGCGGCCAGGCCGTCGGCGACCCGCTCGGGGGCGGTGGCCGCGGGACCGCGGATCGCCAGGTCGTGCTCAAGAGCCCGCAGGACCAGCGGGATGCCCGAACTCGCCGTGTGGCAGGCCGCGGCCAGGTCCGCGCCTGCGTCGGCGCCGAACCGGTCGCGGAGCACGGCGGCGGACTCTTCGGCCGAGAGCGGCGCGGGGAGCAGCCGCCAAGTCGCCGACGACGCGAGTTCGCGGACGGTGGCGCGGCCCGAGGCGGGATCGCCGTCGCGCACCGTACCGATGAGTGCGATGGGCAGCCGGCTGATCTCGCGGACGCAGTCGCGCAGCCACGCGAGGGACGGCGTATCGGCCCATTGCAGGTCGTCGACGAGCAGGACCAGCGGCCCGTCGGCGCACACGCGGGCGAGCAGGCTGCGCAGCCCGTGCACGGCCGGCGCCCGCTCCGGCGCAGCGGCCGTACCGGAGGCGGCGGGCTCGAACAGCGGCAGTACCGCCTGCGCCGCCCCGCTGAACATACTCCGGCGCTGGGTGGCGCCGTCCGCGGCCGGCGCCACCGCGGGCGCCAGCAGGCGGACCGCGGTCGCGAAATCGCCGGCCGAGCCGTGCGGCGGCACCGCGGCGGCGAGGACGCGGGTGGCGCCGTCCGCGGCGAGCCCGCCGGCGCATTCGAGCAGTGCCGACCGGCCGATCCCCAACGGGCCGCCGATCAGGGTGAGCGAGCCCCGGCCCCGGGCGGCGGCCGCCACAGCATCGCCCAGCAGCGCCAGCTCGCGCTCGCGTCCGGCCCGCACCGCGATCACGGGTCCGCGGGGAGCGTGCCGGGGCGGGCACCGAGCGCGGACGGCAATTGCTCGCGGCCGCTGATGCCCAGCGCCCGGTACGCGTTGGTCAGGTGCAGTTCCACCGTGCGTTTGGTGACCGCCAACCGGTCGGCGATCCGCGCGTTGGGCACGCCTGCGGCGGCAAGCTCGGCCACGCACCGCTGCATCTTTGAGAGCCCGGCCCGCGCCTGGGGCCGGGTGCCGCCGGGCTCGCCGCTCAACTCCTGCAGTTGCGCTGCGAGGAGGTCCCACCCGTGGTGGTCGGCGAGCGCGCTCGCCTCGCCGATCAGGGGGGCCGCGGCCGCCCGGTCGCGTTCGGCGAGCCGCGCGGCGGCGAGCCCGGTCAGCGCACGGGCGTACTGCAGCCGCGCCCCGCCTTGGGCCAGCAGCGGCACGGCCCGTTCCAGGTGCGCCGTCGCATCGGAGCCCGGTCCAAACGCCCGGGACGCGCGCAGGTGGGCGTTTCCGGCCGCGACCGCGCCCCACTGCGCGGCGGCGGCCACCTCCTCCTCGGCCAGCCGCCGCCCGGCCTGTTCGGCGCCGGAGCCGACCAGGCACTGGGCAGCGGCCGTACGCCACGGGAGCACCTCGGGATTGCGCCACCCGTGCGAGGCCAACCAGCGGCTGCACTCGCGAAACGCCGCAAGAGCGCGGTCGTGGGCGCCGGTGGCCAATGCGGCTCTGCCCGACGCATATGCGAGGTACACCCCGAAGAATCCGGTTCCGGCAGTGTCGGTGTCCCGGGCGTGTTCGGCGGCCGACTGCGCACGGTCGGGGCGCTGCAGTTCGAGGTCGAGCATGATCCCGGTAGCCGCGAGGTAGCACCGCAGCGCCGGGTGGCACCTGCCCGGGGTGTCGTTCGCCCGGGCGAGGTCGGCGGCCGCTCCGTGCAGCGCACCGGTGGCCAGCCGCACCTGCGCGCGGGCCAGCAGCGCGCCGCTCTGCAGCACCGGCGCCCGGTGCCGGCCTGCTCCGGCCACCAGGTCGTCGCCGTGGATCTCGGCCCCGGCGAGGTCGCCGGCCAACTGCAGGGCGTGCACGGCTGCGGCGCGGGCGGTCAGCACGGGTTGCGCACCGGGGGGTGCGGCCAGGGCCGCCTGCGCCAGCCCGCGCACCCGTTCGGGCTGCGGTTCGCGGATGGCCAGCCGGATGGCGGCCGCTGCGGCCTGGACCGGGTGGGTGCAGGCCTCGCCGAGCGCCGGAACCGGAACGGTGCCGAACCCCGCGCCGCCGTGCGCGGTTTCGGCGGCGAGCCAGTACAGACCGAGCAGGTCTGCGCGGTCGGCGGCGGAGGTGTTCGCGCGGTTGATCACCGTTGCGATCGCGCGGCCGGCGGCTCTGCCGTTGCCGCCGGCGAGCAGCAGGTCGGCGGCAGCGACGCGGTGGGCCCGCAACCTGCGGCCGGTGGAACGGGTGAGGACGTGGCAGAGGTGGCGGTCGCCGGCGCCGGGTTCGCCGGACGGTTCGGTGGCGCCGATTTCGACCAGCACTTCGGCATGCTGTTCGGGCAGGAGGGGCTCGCGCAGCGCCCGGCCGAGCAGCGACACGGCCCTTTCGCGGTCTCCGGCGGCGCGCGCCTGCTTTGCCGCTGATTTCAGCACGTCCGGCACCCAGGGTTCGCCGAGCGGCGGTGCCAGGCGCAGGAGGTCGGCGGTGGCCGGATCGGGTGTTCCGGACTTGTAGAGGCGTACGGCGGCTTGCGAGAAGAGCGCGCTGCGCTCGTCGGCGGCCATGTCGGCGAGGATCCGCTGCCGCACCGCCTCGGGGACGCGGGCACCGGCGGCCGGGTCGGCGGCGAGCAGCCCTGCGGCGTGCAGGTCCGCAAGGGAACCCTGTGTGCCGGCCGGTGTACAGCCGACCAGTTCGGCCAGGTCTTCGGCGGTGAACCGGCCGTCGCCGGCGGCGACCGCCCGCAGCACGGCACGCAGATCGGACGGCAAACCGTCGACCTGATGTTCGAGTTGCCGGGTGGCCAGCTCGGCGCAGGTTTCGGGCAGCCGTTCGACCCAGGACGGTTCGCCGTGCAGGCGCAGCAGCGCGGCGTTCAGCACGGCGGGAATACCGCGGCCGGCCCGCACTGCGGCTTCGAGCGCGTGGGCGCCGGCATCGGGGCGGCCGAATCTGCGCACCAGTTCGGCGGCACCGGCCGGGCTCAACGGTGCGAGTGCCACGCGCTGCGCACCGGCCGGGTCCAGCCGGGAAAGGCCCGATGTCTCGGCCAGCGCGAGCAGCAGCGGGCCTTCGCGGGCCGCGCGGGCGATGGCGTGCAACCATTCCCGCGACCGGGGGTCGCACCAATGCACGTCGTCGACCAGCAGCACCAGCGGCCCGCCGCCGACCGCGGCAAGCAGTTCGCGGTGCAGCGGTTGGGCCGCGGCCTGCTCGCCGCCGGCGCGCTGCAGGGCATCCGGCGGCCGCGCACCGAGGTCGGCGAAGACCTGCTGCGGTACCACGGCCGAGCGCGCCATGTCGGAGGGGTAGCAGTGCGCCGCGGCCACCGGCAGACCGGACCGCTCGGCGAGTCCGGCGAGGTGGCGCAGCAGGGAACTGCGGCCGGTGCCGGGCGCCCCGCTGATCCGGACCACGGCCGGACGCCGCCGTTCGGCCAGACCGGCCACGAGCCGGTCCAGCAGTGCCAGCGCGTCCTCGCGCTCGATCAGCCGCTCACCCGGCAGGCTCATGCTGCCTCCAGCGGCCGCTCGCGCACCGGCCGGGTGCTTTGGTCGGACGGTGCGGCACGTGCGCCGCGGTAGCCGCGCCGCCGCCCAGTGCCGCTGCGAGTTCGCTGCGGCTGTCGACGGCCAGTTTGCGGTAGATGTTGGTCAGGTGGAGTTCGACGGTGCGCACCGATACGAACAGGGCGGCCGCGGCGTCGCGGTTGGTCATCCCGCGCGCGACGGTCTCGGCCACTTCCAGCTCGCGCGCCGTGAGGAGGTTGGCGCGGTGCGGAACGGCGCGCCGCATCCGCCCGCCGGCACCGGCCAGGGTTTCGCGGGCCGCCCGGCCGAGCGCGGACCACCCGGTGTTGGTGGCCAGCAGCGCGGCCTGGCGCAGGTGGTGGCGCGCCTTTTTGCGGTGGTCGAGCTGCAGGAGCGAGCGTCCGAGCAGGTATTCGGCTCTTGCGTGCTCCAAGCGGCGGTTCGATGCGGCGAGGTCGCGCCGGGCCTCTTCCAGGATCTCCACCGCGGCGGCTGCGGGGGTCGCGGCGCCCTCGGCGAGCAGGAGCAGACCGCGGGCGTGGGCCGTGGACCAGGTGCGCGCCAGGTCCCGTCCGTATTCGAGGTGGTCGCGGGCAGCGCCGTAGAGCTGGAGGCTGCCCAGCAGCAGCGCGGAATCGAACCACCACGGCGCGAACACGGGGTTGTTGATCGCGGCGCGCTCGTGGAGGCGGCCGCACTCGGCGAGCAGGCGCAGCGCGGTCTCGACATCGCCGCGGACGGCGCGCAACCGTGCCGCCCACAGCAGCCGGAGCGGTTCTTCCCACCGGTGGTCCAGCGCCCGGCAGTGCCGCATGGCCTCCAGCACGCCCTCGGCCGCTGCGTGTTCCTCGGCGTAGTAGAGCTCGCCGGCCAGGGCGAGCCGGGCCAGGGTCGCGCCGGAGCGGTCGATGCCGGGGTCGAGTACCAGGGTGGCCGCACGGGTGTCGGCGGCCGCTGCGTCGGCATCGCCGCTGTCGCGCAGCAGCAGGGCTCGCCCGCCGAGCGCCTGGCTCATGGTGCGCCGGTCGCCGGTGGCGGCGCCGCCGGCGATGGCGGTGTCCAGTGCTTGCAGGCCGCCGGGCAGGTCGCCGGCCGCGTGCAGCGCCACTGCCGCGGCCACCAGCGAGTGCCCGGGGGCGGCGGCGCCGGGCCGCAGCAGGCTGCGTGCCCGGGGTTCGGCCACCGCGGCCGGCCCGCGCAGCATGCCGATGGGGTCCTCGTGGCACTGCGGGAGATCCGGGGGGTGCGCAACATGGGGGTCCGCAAGACCAGGGGGGTCGGGCGGGCCCAGTCGCGACCGTGCGGCCTCGACCGCCGCAGCCCGGTTCGTGCTCAGCAGGCCGGCGGCCAGGGCGGCCAGGGTCCGCGCCTCGCTGCCGGGGACTGCGGGGCCGGCGCTGCCGGTGAGTGCGCGGGTGACGAGCCGGACCGCCTGGTGCGGGCCGCGCCCGCTGTTGGCGGCGATGGTGAGCAGCGCGACGGCTCTGCGGCGCGAGCCGGGGTCGGCGGCGCGGTGGAGCGCCCCTGCGGCCTCGGTTGCGGCGCGCTCGGGATCGAGCCCGACCAATGCCCGGGCGAGCAGGAGCCGGACGCCGGCCCGTTCGGGCTGCGCCGCTGCCAGCCGCGCCAGGTAGCGCGCGGCCCTGGGCCGGGCGCCGTCGTGTTCGGCGGTGGCAGCGGCGTCGAGGAGGATCTCCGGCATCCAGGGGTCGGCCAGGTGCGGGAGGGCGAGGAGGTGGTCGGCGATGTCGCCGGCGGGCCGCCCGGCGTCGTTGTGCAGCCGCGCCGCGCGCAGCCGCAGGCGGACGAGCTCGGTGTCGGCGAGTTCGCCGGTGTAGCGGTGCATGTCGGCGGCGGAAACGGCGGCGGAACCCGGTACTGCGGAGGCACCGGCGTGCCCGAGGTGGGCCAGTGCCGATCGGGTCGTGGCCAGGGGCAGTCCGCAGCAGCCGCTCACCAGCCGCGGTTCGGAATCGCCCAGCACCGCGACAGCGGCGGCCACCGTGCGTACGTGGCCGGGGTGCAACGCCCCCCGCGGCGGCTGCGGGCGGTCGGCCGCACCCGCCATGGCGACCAGCCGGCAGCGCCGGTGCGCTGCGATTTCCGCGAACACGGGGTCGGCGGGCGCAGCACCGGATTCGCGGGTCAGGACGAGAAAAAGCGGTTGGCGGGCGGTCTCGTGCAGCAGCGCACTGAGCAGCCGCAGCGAATTCCCGTCGCACCAGTGCGAGTCGTCGACCAGCACCGCCAGCGGGAAATCCTGCAATACCCGCAGCGCATTTTCGTGCGGTGATATCACGGCGGGCGCCCCAGCGGAAGCGGTTCCCGGCCTTTTCCGCGTGTCCGGTTCGTTCTTCATGTGCCCGAACAGCGCGTTTGCGGTATGCAAATCGGATTGTGCGTCGGCGGCCGTACACCTGTGCGCAAGGACGGCGAATCGGTTGTCCGCGCAGTGCAGGAACCGGTCGAGCAGCGCCGTCTTGCCGCTGCCCCGCGCTCCCTCGACGATCACGGCGCGGGACGGCCCGACCAGGGCCGCCGCGGCGTCGGGCCCCAGCGGGCCGCGGTCGGATGCCGGGCCGACCGGTCGGTGCAAACCCGTTTTCTCCTGGCCTCCGTCCGTCACGACCACCCTCCACGAAGAATACCCAACCCGGTTAGTGACTGAGATCACTGGACTACGGACAGTATCCATGCACAGCAGCCGGTTTCCGTTCGTTTCAGCGAAATTGGAGGAAACCGGCCGGTGCCGACCCGGACCGCGCAAATCGCGCGCATTCTGTGGTACGGCCGCAGGGCCGGGAACCCGAGCAGCGCCGGAACCGTGCGCAGTAAATCGTGGCAGCCGCGCTGCGCCACTGTCAGAAGAATACCTACCTTGGCCAGACCTGGCCAGTGTGCGCCATTCATCACCTCCTGCGGGTTCTGGGGAGTTACGGCACTGTTTCCGGACAGCAAATTCGCACCAAACCACCAAACGCACGAACCGCCCGTAAAATGAAACTCACTGGCAAGAGCCCTCGAAACGGCACCAACGGCGAATTCGGGGCTTAGTCCCATTTTCCCCTCCTGTCCCAACCGGCGATTCCACGGCGCAAACGGGAGCAGGGCGGGTCGGGGCGGGGGAAGCACCGGCGCGTGGCGCGGCGGTTGGTGCCGTACCGGCGCCCGCCGGTTCCGGGAAAAGATCGGGGCCGGGGAGTCGATCCCCGGCCCCGCCCTACATCCGGTTTATAAGACGCCTGGTGTCACACGGTCCAACCGCGTTCGCCGGCGAAGCGGCCGATGGCGGCACGCACGGCAAGAAGCTGCGACCCGGTCAGATCGGGTGCGGCCTCAAGCAGCAATTCGGTCACCCTCCCGCGCAGCTCGTCTTCCGACAGGACTTCCGCGGTGTCGTCGTCGACTTCTTCGGAAGCGGGCCGCGGCGAGCTCGGTGCCGAGGCGGCCGGCCGTGCCGCAGCGGTGTCGAGCTGCACATCGAACGCCTTCTTGCCGCGGTGGCCCCCGACCGAATCGAACTTGACCCGCTTTCCCGTGTGGAGCTGCGACTTGACTTCCTCGTCGAGCGCGGAAGCGTGGATGAAGATATCCTCTCCGCCGCTGTCCGGTTCGATGAACCCGTAGCCCCGCTCCTCGTCAAAACGTACGACTACCCCTGTCTCCATACAGCACCATCCAAATATTAACTAAACAGCCACATCAGCCATAGCGTATCCCGGGCAACTGCGCCCGGTCCCGATAATCCCAATTTCACTACCAACGCAGCCCGCGCGGACCTGCTTGTTCAAAAGCCTACCCCAGTGGCCTGCGAATGCGCCTTGCATCCCTCCCCACACCACCGCAGCACAATTCCAATCACGCGCCGGCGCACAGCTCGATCTCGTCGGCGGCCCGGGCGGCGCCGCCCGCGTCGCGCATCGCCTGCTGCATCCCGGCCAGGCGCGGGCCGATCCCCGGGTCGTCCAGCACGGCGCCAACCGCTTTGCGCAGCGCCGCAGCGCTCAGCTCCTCCCTTCCGATCATGCTACCCAGGCCGAGATCCTGGACATGGGAAGCGATGAGGTCCTGTTCGGTTAGCTGCGGCAGCAGCACCACCGGCGTACCGGTGTAGAGCGCTTCGCAGACGCTGCCCATTCCGGAGTGCGAGACGAGCACATCGGTCTCCTCCAGCAGCGACAGCTGCGGAACCCACGGGTGCACCTCGATGTTGTCGGGCAGCGGCTCCAGCTCGCCGGGGTCGACCAGGCGGCCGGATACGAGCACGACGTGCCAGCCGGTGTCGGCCAGCTCCCGCACGCATTCGGCGAAGAACCCGCGCTGGCGGGCGTATCCGAAGGTGCCGAACGAAATCGCGACCTGCGGTTTCGCGGGATCGCGCGGTTTGAGCCGCCGCCATGCCCCCTGGAAGCCGCGATCGCCCAGGCACGGGCCGACAAAAGCGTAATCCGGCCCGAAGTGCTCGGCGCCGGCCTGCATCCGGCGCGGCAGGAACACGACGCTGCGGCAGGTGGGGGCGGCACCCGCCTTGAACTCCTCCGGCGACATGTCCAACCCGTGCGCGGCGAGCGCCCCGGCCAGAGCCGCGCGCTCCGCCACGATAGCTGGATGCTCCGGATCGATCGGGGGATGCCGGTCGGAATACTGCAGGTAGGGGTTGAACTCGTCGTTGAACACCATTGTGGTGCACAGTTGGACGGCCGGCACCCCCCATTTGAGCGCGAGCAGTTTTCCCGTGTGGAACCCGGTAAAGTCGTGCAGGACGACATCGGGCCGGTCGCTCTCGAACCGCTCGTGCGCGCGCCCGAGCGGGGCGAGCCCTTCGTCGGTGAGGGAGCGGATGGAGCGGTTGAACTCATCGCCGGTCAGCTCGTTCGGCGCCTTGATGACGGCATCGAGCGAGCGCGGCAGCACACTTTCGTAACGCAGAACCTCGGCACCTGCCGCGGCAACGGCACCGATAAATTCCTCCGTCGTCACATAGGTCACGCGGTGGCCGCGCCGCACAAGTTCGGTGACGACACCGAGAGTCGGGTTCACGTGGCCGTGCAACGGAAAGGTGAACAACGCGATGTGCACCGGGCACCTCCGCCTATTCCGATCCGGTCGTACGGAACACGACCATCACACCACCGGCGGGGCGTTGATACTATAATGGTGTCACTAGTCTTGGCCTGATAGCCGAATTCGGCTGCCGAGGCACGGAGATACATTTCCGCCATGCCCTTGAAATCTGAATCCGGTCGGCGCGACGCACTCTTCCTGATTTACCCCGCCTACGGACACGTGCTCCCGAGCCTAGGGGTGATTTCGGAGCTGGTAAAACGCGGGTGGCGCGTACGCGCCGCCACCTCCGGCAAATTCGCATCCTTGGTCGAGCAGGCCGGCGCCACCCCGCTGCGGTTCGACCCGCCGGTGCCCGAACCGGTGTCCCTTGCCAACCTGTCGTCCAGCGGGTACGAAGAGGTGATCAGGCAGGTCTTCCTCGGCGTGATCAAGGCATCCCCGGGCATCGACGCGACCGTGGCCCAAGACCCGCCCGGTGTCCTGGCCTTCGACTCGGCGCTTTGGTCGACGGGGCGTGCGGTGGCGGCGCGCCACGGCCTGCCCGCCGTGCACCTCTGCCCGACCTTCATCCAGCAGGAACCGTTCACCCGGGCGAGTATGCGAGTCGGCGATCCGGACGAGGCGGCGGAACGCAAGCGCTTGGCGGAGTTCGGCGACACCCTCGTGCAGGTCTACGACCAGCACGGCATGGCCGGAACCTCGCCGCAGAGCTTTGCCGCCGACGCACGCGAACACACGGTCGTCTTCGTGCCGCGGGCGTTCCAACCAGAGGCCGAACGCTTCGGCGCGGGCTACACGTTCGCCGGGCCGTGCGCCTCCACCGGCGGCGGTGAACCCTCGGGCTGGCGACCGCCCGCAGGCGACCGCCCCGTCCTGCTGCTGTCGCTGGGTACCACGGCCAACGAGCGGCTCGGTGTGTTCACCGAATGCGTCGACTCGTTCGCCGACTCCCCGTGGCACGTCGTGATCACCCTTGGCGGCCGGTTCGATCCGGCCGAACTGGGCGGCCTGCCGCCCAACGTGGAGGCGCATGCGTGGGTGAACTACGCCGATGTGCTCGCCCACGCCAGCGCCTGTGTCTGCCATGCGGGCATGGGCAGCCTCATGGCCGCGCTCGAACGCGGGCTGCCCACCGTCGCACTGCCGGGCCAGCCCGAAACGGTCGACAACGCCCGGCGCTTCGCCGAACTGGGTTTGGGCCCCTGGCTTGCGTCCGAAACGGTAACCGGCGAAGCGGTGCGCAAAGCGGTCGATGCGGCCACCACCGACCCCGGCATCGCCGACCGCGTCGCCTGGATGCAGCGGCAGATCCGCGACTCCGGCGGGGCGTCGGCCGCGGCCGACGCCTTTGAGAGCGCCGGGGCGGCCTGAACCCGCGCGGTGCGGGCGGTGGCCGGCTCGCTCACCGGCGGCCACCCCCGCACCGCTCCGGCTCAACCCAACCGGTCGGTGATCAGATCGAGGATCTCGGCCTGGTGGTCGGCGAGGAAGAAATGGCCGCCGCTGAACAGGTGCACGTCGCACTCGGCTTCCGTGTGCTCCTTCCACTGGCGCGCTTCATCGGCCGTCGTCTTCGGGTCGGCGTCGCCGGCCAGTACCGTCACCGGGCAGCGAAGCGCGGGCCCTCCCTGGTAGCGGTAGGTTTCGGCGGCCCGGTAATCGGCGCGGATCGCAGGCAGGGCCATCCGCAGGATCTCCTCGTCGCCGAGGATTCGGGTATCGGTTCCGCTGAGCCGCTGGAGTTCCGCGATGATGCCGTCGTCGTCGCGCTGGTGCACGGTCTCGTCGCGGAAGGCCGACGGTGCCCGGCGGCCGGACGCGAAGAACCTGGTCACCGTGGCCGAGGACTCCGCCTCGATGCGGCGGGTGAGCTCGAACCCCAGGGTCGCGCCCATGCTGTGGCCGAAGATCGCGATGGGACGGTCGCACCAGGGCTGGACCGCGGCGAACAGTTCGTCGGCGAGCCCGTCGATGGTGTCGATGCACTGTTCCCGCAGGCGGTCCTGCCGGCCCGGGTACTGCGCGCAGACGACGTCGATCTCCGGGCTCAGCGCGCGCGCCATCGGCAGGTAGAAACTCGCCGAACCGCCCGCGTGGGGCAGGCACACCAGCCGCACCGCGCTCTGGGGTGCGGGCTGGAACCGTCGGAACCACACGTCACTCTGGTCAACCGGCGTTGTCATAGGTACCCATCTCCCTTGTCTGGTTTACAGCGGCACGTTGCCATGGTGCCCCCGGCCGCCCGGAGCGGTGGCAACCGCGTGCGCCAATCGCTCGCGGGTCCGTTCCGGTGCTATCACCTCGTCCACCACGCCCAGATCGAGGGCGCGTTGCACACCACCGGACTCCCGCTCATGTTCGGCGACCAGCCGGGCCCGCAGTTCGCCGCGTTCGGCCTCGGAAGCGGCGGCGAGCGTCTTGCGGTGGAGCACACCAACGGCCGCTTCGGCACTCATCACGGCCACTTCGGCATCGGGCCACGCGTAGACGGCGGTGGCGCCCAGCGACCGCGAGTTCATGGCAATGTAGGCGCCCCCGTAGGACTTGCGGGTAACGAGCGTTACGCGGGGCACCGACGCCTCGGCAAAGGCGTGGAGCAGTTTGGCGCCCCTGCGGACCACACCGTTCCACTCCTGGGTGACTCCGGGCAAATAGCCGGGGACGTCGACGAGGACTACAAGGGGGACGCCGAGGGCGTCGCACATCCGCACGAACCGGGCAGCCTTCTCGGCGCTGAGCGCGTCCAGGCAGCCGCCCTTGCGCAGCGGGTTGTTGGCGACGACCCCGACCGTGCGGCCGGCCAGCCGACCGAGGCCGATGACGACGTTGGGGGCCCAGCGCGGCTGCAGCTCCTGGAACGGCGCCGCACCGCCGCGGCCGGGGTCGAGCAGGCGGCGGATGATCGGCAGCACGTCGTAGGCGCGGCGCGGACTCTGCGGCAACAGGTCGGCGAAGTCGCACGGCGGCTCGGCCGAGCGCAGATCGATCAGCCCGGGGTCGGCGAACAGGTTCGCCAGCAGGCGCGCACGGTCGAAGGCCTCGTCGGCGGATGCCGCGGTGACGTGGGCTACCCCGGACTTGCCGCCGTGCGGCTCGGGACCGCCGAGGCTGACCACGTCGATGTCCTCGCCGGTGACCTGGCGCACCACATCCGGCCCGGTGACGAACAGCCGCGCGGAATCGGCCATGATGACGATGTCGGTCAGTGCGGGTCCGTACGCAGCCGCCCCGGCGGCGGGCCCCAGGACCACCGAGATCTGCGGAACCCGGCCGGAGGCGGCGGTCATGGCCGCGAACATCCGCCCGACACCGTCCATGGAGGCGACACCATCGGCGAGGCGCGCCCCGCCGGAGTGCCAGAGCCCGATGACCGGGCAGCGTTCCCGCACCGCGAGGTCGATCGCGTCGACAATGCGCTGGGAGCCGGCGGATCCCAGGGAACCACCCTTGAACGCGCCGTCGGTGCAGTACGCGATGGCGGGCCTGCCCGCGATCGAGCCGCGCGCCGAGCGCGCCCCGCTTTCGTCGGCCTCGTTGAGTGGTGCGGTGGTGCCGGGGTCGAACAACCGCCCCATCCGGATCAGCGGATCGCGGTGGTCCACGGCTGTAGTGGGCGAGGTCTCTGCGAGCGTCATAACGGAAATCCCCTTGCGCATCAGAGGCGGCGCGCCCAGGATTCCAGGACGGGCACTGGCGAAAATCCCAGATGTACCCCGGACCCGCAGACGGGCCCGCCGCAGGGCGCCGGCAGGCGCCGCGGCGGACCGCACCCGCCGTGCGGCGCCGCTCAGGGCAGCGACCGCATCCACTCCCCCATCGCCCGGGCGCTGTCGGCGGCGTGCTCCTCGACGATCGTGAAGTGGTTGCCGGGGACATCGACCGCGGTGTGCGGCAGGTTCCAATAGGCCTGCCAGTCGGCGGCACCTGGGGAAACCCTGCCGGGGGTGCCTGCGGGGGTGCTGAACGGTTCGGTGGCCCGCAGCAGC
Organism: Streptomonospora sediminis; assembly: GCF_054778995.1. Lineage (NCBI taxonomy): Bacteria > Bacillati > Actinomycetota > Actinomycetes > Streptosporangiales > Nocardiopsidaceae > Streptomonospora > Streptomonospora sediminis. The sequence continues at coordinate 14,292 of NZ_BAAGYZ010000009.1, read as the reverse complement.
AGAGTCGGCGCGGCCACCGCGGGCGGCACCCACTCACCGAACATCTCCAGGTACCACGCTGCCGTGGTCAGCCGCGCGGTGGTCATCGGGTTCCAGGTGTCCTCGCGGGCGAACATCCCCGCATCCAGGTCCGCCTCGAAGAGCGTCACGATGTCGCCGGCGTGGAAGTACACGTCCAGCAGCGCCACCCCGGCGACCGTGTGCCCCCCGCTCTCCAACCGTTCGGCGACCGCGTGGGCCATTGTGCCGCCCGAGGACAGCCCGGCCAGTACGAACGGCCGGCCGGCCGCGTACTCCAGCACGGCCTCGGCCTGGGCGTCCAGAAAGACGCCGACATCGGCGGGCAGGCCGTGCTCGCTCTCGAAACCCGGCGGCTGGATCACGGCGGCTTCGCGGTCGCCGCGGAAGTACGAGGCCAAGCGGACGTACTCGTGCACCCCGCCGATGGCCACAAAGGTACTGAAAAGCAGTAGGACCGGTTCGGCGGGGCCGCGCGACAGCTTCACCGGATCGACCCGGTTCTTTGCGGCCTCGCCCGCCCGGAACTTCGGGCGGAGGTCGGCCGCGTCCAGCATCAGCTTGTAACCCGCGCCGGTGCGGTTCTGCTCCCACGCCGAACGGAAGAAGGCGTAGAGGGTGTCCGGCCCGCCGGGGCCTGCACCGCCGGAGGTGCCCGGCCCCGCCGCGGCCGGCTGCAGCCGCTCGGCGACGTGGGCTGCCACGGCCGCGGCGGTGGGAAACGCGAAAGCGAGGTTCGCCGGCAGCTCCAGCCCGGTCTCCTCGGCGATGGCGTTGCGCAGCCGGATCGACATCAGCGAGTCGAACCCGGCTTCAGCGAGGTTCTGTTCGGGGTCGAGCTTCCCGGCCGCGCTGAACCCCATCACCTGCTCGGCCTTGCGCAGTACGAGGTCTCGGGGGTCGGCGGCGGGTTCGGCGGCGGACCGCTGCGGAGCGGTGTGCAACTGCGCACGCGCTTCGGGAAGGTCCGCCAGTAGCGGCGCGGCGCGGCCGATGGTGAAGGTCGGCGCGAACAGCTCCCAGTCGATGTCGGCGACCACCAGCGCGGTGTCGCCGTTGTCGAGAGCGCCCTGCAGCGCGGAGAGCGCGGTGTCGGGGTCCATCATCCGCTGCCCCCGCCTGCGCATGAACTCGGCCGCGCCGTCATCGGCGGTGAGGGTTCCGGCGCCGCCCCACGCGCCCCAGGCCACCGACGTGGCCGGCAGCCCCCGGCTGCGGCGGTGTTCGGCGAGCGCGTCGAGTTGGGCGTTGGCGGCGGCGTAGGCGCCCTGCCCGGCCGCGCCCCACACGCCCGCTCCCGAGGACAGCAGCACGAACGCGTCCAGTTCGGTTGTTTCGAGGCGTTCGTGCAGGTGCATGGCGCCCTGCGCTTTCGCGGCGAGCAGTTCCTCCAGGTGCGCCGGGTCGATGTCCGCGACAGCGGCGGTGGTCAGCGCGCCGGCGGCGTGGAAGACCGAGTGCACCTCGGTTGTGGCCAGCAGGTCGGCGACGGCGGCGCGGTCGCCGACATCGCAGGCGACCATGCGGACGTCGCTGCCCTGAGCGCGCAGCTCGGCCTCCAGTTCGGCGGCGCCGGGCGTGGCGGGACCGCGGCGGCCGGCCAGAACGAGGCGCTGGGCCCCGCAGCGGGCGAGCCACCGCGCGATCAGCGACCCCACGCCCGACAGTCCGCCGGTGACCAGGACCGTGCCGCGGGGGCGCCACCGTCTCTGCGGTGCGGCGGGCACGGCCGCCCGCACGAGCCGGCGGGCCAGTACACCCGAGCCGCGGACGGCGATCTGGTCCTCGCCGCCGGCCGCGATCGCCGCGCACATCAGATCCAGCGCCTGCTCGGTGGCGGGCTCGGGCAGGTCGACCAGACCGCCCCACAGCTCGGGGTGCTCCAGCGCGGCGACCCGGCCGAAACCCCATACACGTGCCGGAACGCAGTCGCCGACCGGGTCGTCGCCGGAGGCGGACACGGCGCCGCGCGTCACGCACCACACCGGTGCCGCGGTGCCCGCCGCGGCCAGGTCGTTGACCAAGGCCACCGTTGCGGCGAGGCCGTGCTCGGGGTCGAGGGCCAGCAGCGATACCACGCCCGCCAGGTCGGCCGGGTCGGCCTGGCCGTCGTCTGATACGCCGATCCGGTCGGGGCCGGTGATATCGACGGTGGCGCCGCGCCGCGCCATGGCGTCGGCGGCGGCGCGTTCTTCGGGCCGCCCGGTTCCCACGAGCAGCCACCGGCCGCTGAGGGCGGCGTCGCCGGGGGCGGCCGCCCGGCTCCAGCGGATGCGGTAGCGCCACGCGTCGGCGGTGCCGGCCCCAGCGGCTCCGGCGGCCGGAGCGGCGGCCGGCGCCGGCGCGGGCCAGTACCGTTCGCGCTGGAACGCGTAGGTGGGCAGCGGCACGTAGGCTGCCGGGCCCGCGGGCAGGAAACTCGTCCAGTCCAGGGCGATGCCCCGCGTCCAGGCTTCGGCCAGGGCCCCGATCAGGCCTTCGGCGCCGCCGGCGCCGCGTCGCAGCGTCGCGGTCGCGGCGATCCTGGTTCCGGCGTCCTGCGCGATCTCCTCAACGGAGCCCAAAAGCGCTGGGTGCGGGCTCACTTCGACGACGCCGTCGACGCCGTTGCCCAGCGCGTTGCGCACCGCTTGGTGGAACAGCACGGGGTCGCGGGTGTTGCGCCACCAGTAAGGGGCGTCCATGTCCGAGGTCGCCAACAGGTCGCCGGTCACGGTGGAGTACAGCGGGACCGCGGAGGCGTGCGGAGCGACCGGTGCCAGTGTGTCGAGCAGTTCTTCGCGGACGTGGTCGACCTGCGGGGAGTGGCCGGCGACGCTGATACCGCGGATGATGCGGTTTCCGATGTCCTGCGCGGCCAGTTCGGCGGCGAGTTCGTGCAGGGCGTCCGACTCACCGGAGACGGTCGTGGTCTGCGGGCCGTTCTCCGAGGCGATGGCGAGCAGCTCGCCCCACGGGGCGATCGCCTGCGCCACCTCGCCGGCGGGCAGCGCGACCAGCAGCATCCCGCCGCAGCCGTCCACCTCGGCTTTGCGCCACAGCCGGCTGCGGCCGACCACGATCCGGGCGCCGTCGGCCAGGGTGAGCCCGCCGGCGACGCAGGCGGCGGCGATCTCGCCCTGCGAGTGCCCGACAACCGCTGCCGGGGTGACGCCGTGTTCCTGCCACACCGCCGCCAGCGCGACCATGGTGGTGAACAGCGCGGGCTGCACAACGTCGATTCGGTCCAGCGGGGCCGCATCGGGGGCGCCGCGCAGCACGTCGAGCACCGACCAGTCCACAAGCGGGTCGATGGCGGCGGCACACTCCTCGGCGCGTTTGGCGAAGACGGCGTTGGTCTCCAGAAGCCCGGCCGCCATACCGTGCCACTGCGTGCCCTGCCCGGGAAAGACGAACATGACCTTGCGGGCGGTGCGGGCGCGCGCCTGGACGGTGCCTTCGGGCGGGTTGCCGCCGGCGAAACCGGACAGCGCGGTGAGCAGTTCGCCGCGGTCCTTGGCCAGCAACGCGGCCCGGTGCTCCAGCGCGGGCCGCTGGGTCGCGAGCGCGCGGCAGACGTCGGTGAGCGCGAGCGCGGGGTTGGCGGTGAGGTGGTCGTGCAGCCGGGCGGCCTGGTCGCGCAGTGCCGCACCGGTCTTGGCGGAGAGCGGGCACGGCACGGTTGCCGGTGCCGCACGCGCGGGGACCGCACCGCCCGCGGCGGGGTCGGCGGGGTCGTCCTGGGGTGCCTGCTCCAGGATCACGTGGGCGTTGGTGCCGCTGATACCGAACGAGGAGACGGCCGCGCGGCGCGGTCCGGCCGCCGCGGGCCACGGCCGGGCCGATGTCAGCAGCTCGACCGAGCCCGCCGTCCAGTCGACGTTTCCGCTGGGCTGCGCCACGTGCAGCGTCTTGGGCAGGCTGGCGTGCCGGAGCGCCTGGACCATCTTGATCACACCGGCCGCACCCGCGGCGGCCTGCGTGTGGCCGATGTTGGACTTGATCGACCCGAGTTTGACCGGGCGGTCGCGGTCGCGCCCGTAGGTGGCCAGCAACGCCTGCGCCTCGATCGGGTCGCCGAGCGCGGTGCCGGTGCCGTGGGCCTCCACCACTTCAACGCTGTCGGCGCTCACCCGCGCGTTGGCCAAGGCCTGGCCGATCACCCGCTGCTGGGACCGGCCGTTGGGCGCCGTCAGCCCGTTGCTCGCGCCGTCGGAGTTCACCGCCGACCCGCGTACCAGGGCGAAAACGGGGTGGCCGTTGCGGCGGGCGTCGGAAAGGCGTTCCAACACCAGCATGCCGACGCCTTCGGAGAACCCGGTGCCGTCGGCGGCGTCGGAGAACGCCTTGCTCCGGCCGTCGGCGGCGAGTGCGCGCTGTTTGCTGAACGCCACGAACAGCCCGGGGGTGGCCAGCACGGTCACGCCGCCGGCCAGGGCCAGCGTGCAGTCGCCGCTGCGCAGGCTCTGGGCCGCCAGGTGCAGGGCGACCAGGGACGACGAACACGCGGTGTCCACCGACACCGCCGGCCCTTCCAAACCCAGGCAATAGGCGATCCGGCCGGACAGGACGCTACTGGCGTTTCCGGTGTGCAGGTGGCCCAGCGCCTGCTCATCGGCTGCCACAAGGTTCGCGTAGTCGTGGTAGACCTGCGCGGCGAACACCCCGGTGCGGCTGGCCCGCAGCGACTCGGGGTCGATACCGGCGTTTTCGAGGGCCTCCCACGACGTTTCCAGCGTCAGCCGCTGCTGCGGGTCCATCGCCGTCGCCTCGGCCGGGGAGATCCCGAAGAACGGGGCGTCGAAGTCGCCGGCGTCGTAGAGGAACCCGCCCTCGGCGGAGTAGGTGGTGCCGGGATGGTCGGGGTCGGGGTGGTACAGGCCCTCCAGGTCCCAGCCCCGGTCGGTGGGAAAGCCCGCGATGGCGTCGCGACCGGTGTCGACCAGGTTCCACAGCTCGTCGGGGCCGGTCGCGCCGCCGGGGTAGCGGCAGGCCATTCCCACGATCGCCACCGGATCGTTTTCCCTTGCCTCGTGCTCCCGTAGCCGCGCGTTGGCGTCATCGAGGTCGGCGACAACACGCTTGAGGTAGTACCGGAGCTGCTCGTCACTGGCCATCCAGGCCTCCGTATCGCTTGCCCAGCTTCTGCAACATCTCGTCGTCGGACTCCGCGGCGAGGGCGGAGTCGCCGGTACCGGGCTCCCGGCCGCCGTTGTCCCAGCGGGCGGCCAGCGCGGCCATGCGTGCCACGGCTTCGGCGCGCGACGGGTCGTCTTCGGGCAGCCCTTCGAGCGCCCGTTCCACCCGACCGAGTTCGTCCAGGACCGGGGCGGTGGGCGCCGCCTCTTCCGGGGCGGCCGCGGCCAGCAGGTGTTCGGCCAGTGCTTTGGGCGTGGGGTGGTCGAACACCAGGGTCGGCGGGAGCCGCAGGCCCGTAGCCGTACCCAGCCGGTTGCGCAGTTCGACCGCTGTCAGCGAGTCGAACCCCATCTCCTTGAACGGGCGCTGTTCGTCGATCCCGGTGGGGTCGGTGACCCCGAGGACCGCCGCTGCCTGGCGCCGCACCAGTGCCAGCGCCGCCGGGCCGCGCTGCTCCGGGGTGAGTGCCGCAAGGTCCTCCGCGGGCGCCGCGGCGGCGGTCGGGGCCGCCGCCTGCTGCGGAACGAGATCGTGGAAGAGCGCGGGCAGCATGCTGCCCTGCGCCCGCAGCGCGCCGAGGTCGAGCCGGGTGGCGACGATCAGCGCGGGGCCGGCGTCCATGGCCCGGTCGAACAGGTCGAGTCCTTCGCCGTCGCCCAGCGGCGCGGTGCCCGACCGGGCGATCCGGGAACGGTCCTCGCCGGTGAGGCCGCCGGTCAACCCGGTCGCGGTTGCCCACGGCCCCCATGCCAGGGACCTGCCGGGCAGCCCGCGGGCCGCCCGGTTCTGGGCGAGTGCGTCCAGAAAGGTGTTGGCGGCTGCGTAGTTGGCCTGGGCCGCACCCCCGAGCACGCCGGCGGCCGAGGAGAACATGACAAAGGCGCGCAGGTCCGCTCCCGCGGTGAGTTCGTGCAGGTTCATCGCTGCGTCGGCCTTCGCAGCGAAAACGGTGGCGAGCTGTTCGGGGGCGAGCGAGGCGACCACACCGTCGTCGAGCACCCCGGCCGCGTGGACGACCCCGGTCAGCGGGTGTTCGGGCGGGACGTGGGCGAGGGCGTGTTCGAGCTGGTCCCGGTCGGCGGCGTCGCACGCCACGATGGACACGCCGGCGCCGGCGGCCGACAGTTCCGCGCGGATCTCTGCGGCATCGGGCGCATGGGGGCCGCTGCGGCTGAGCAGCAGCAGGTGGGCGACCGAGTGCTGGGCGGCAAGGTGCCGCGCGAGCAGGCGGCCGAGCCCGCCGGTACCGCCGGTGATCACCACCGTGCCGCCGGGGTCCAGCGGCGGGGCGCAGTCGCCTTCGGCTTCCACCCGCGCCATGCGCGGGACCAGCAGGTGGCCGCCGCGCACGGCCACCTGCGGTTCGCCCAGGCGGGCGATCCGGTCGAGCGGTACGGCCGAGGCGTCGGTGTCGACAAGCACGAATTGGTCCGGGTTTTCGGTCTGTGCGGAACGCACCAGTCCCCACACGGCCGCCGCGGCGGGGTCGGGCTGCTCACCCGGAACGGCCGCCACGGCGCCGCGGGTCACCAGCGCCAGCCTGCCGCCCGCCTGCCCGGCGCCGCCCAGCCACTGCTGGACGTGGTCGAGCGCGCGGGCGGCGGCGCGCTGCGCGGCGGCCGCCGCGTCGCCGCCGTCCGGTTGGATGGTGACCGAACGGAGCTGCACCGGGGCGGCGGAGGGCGGCGGCTCGGCCGCGGTCCACTGCACGGTGAGCAGCGGGACACCGACGGCGCGGGCGCCGGCGGTCAGCTGTTCCGGTGTGATGGGGCGCGCGATGAGCCGCTCGACCGACGCCAGTACGGTGCCGTCGCTGTCGGCCACGGTCATGGCCACCGCGTCGGGCCCGGCCGGGGCGACCCGGGCCCGTGCGGCCGTTCGCCCCGCGGCGGGCAGCCGCACCCCGGTCCAGGAGAACGGCAGCGCGACCTCGTGGCCAATGCCGCTGGTGCCGTCGGTACCTCCGTTGCCGCTGCCTTCGCCGGTGCCGCTGCCGCCGGGTGTGCCCAGGATGTGCAGCCCGGCGTCCAGCAGTGCCGGGTGCATCCGGAACAGGTCGGCTCCGGGGGCCTCGTCGGCGGGCAGCTCGATCTCGGTGAACAGTTCGTCGCCGCGCCGCCAGGCGCGCCGGACACCGCGGAACGCGGGCCCGTAGTCGAGCCCGGCCGCGGCGGCACTCGTGTAGAGGCCGGACACGTCGATCGCGGTGGCGCCGGGCGGCGGCCACGGCTCGGCGAGGCCGGAATCGGGCGCAAGGTCCGGGCCGGCACTGACTGCGCCGGTGGCGTGCAGGCTCCACCCGTCCGGGTCGTCGGCGCCTTCGCGGATGGAGAAGATACGCAGGGTCCGGGCGCCGTCCGCGTCCGGTGCCTCCACCGCGACCTGCACCCGCAGGGCCTCGTCGGGCGGCAGGATGAGCGGAGTCGCGAGGGTGAGCTCGTCCAGGCGGTCGCATCCGCACTGGGCGGCGGCGGTCATCGCCAGTTCCACGAACGCCGTGCCGGGCAGCAGCACCATGCCCCCGACGGCGTGGTCGGCGAGCCAGGGGTGGGTGGCCAGCCCGAGCCGGCCGCTGAGCACGGCACCGCCGGATCCGGGCAGGTCCACGGTCGCGGCGAGGAACGGGTGGGCGGCGGAGCGCAACCCGGCCGACTCCGCGCCGCCCTGGGTTCCGGCCGCGGGCCGGGGCCAGTAGCGCCGCCGCTGGAACGGGTAGGTGGGCACGTCGAAGTGGCGCCGGGCGACCCCGTCGAAGACCGCGTCCCAGGACACCTCGGCGCCGTGGGCGTGGGCGCGCGCCAGCGCTCCGGTGAAGGCCTCCAGGCCGCCCTGGTCGCGGCGCAGCGTGTCCAGTGCGATGGCGGAGGTGTCGTCGGCCTCGGCGATCGTCTCCTCGATGCCGGAGGTCAGCACCGGGTGCGGGCTGACCTCCAGGAAAAGGTCGTGCTCCCGGTCGGTGAGCCGGCGCACGGTCTCGGCGAACCGGACGGGGTGGCGGAGGTTGTCGTACCAGTACTCCGGGGTCAGCTCCGCCGTGTCCACTTTGCCGCCGCGCACGGTGGAGTAGAACGCGATGTCGGCGGGCCGGGCGGTGATCCCGGCGAACGCGTCGGTGAGTTCGGTCCGCAACCCGTCGATATGCGGCGAGTGCGAAGCGTAGGCGACCGGGATCCGCTTCGCCCGGATCTCCGCGTGCTCGCACCTGTCGAGGAGTTCGTCCACGGCGTCGGCGTCGCCGGAGACCACGGTGGAACGCGGCCCGTTGAACGCGGCCACCGACAGCCGGCCGTCCCACGGCGCGATCGCGTCTGCGGCCTCCGCGGGGTTGAGCGCGAGCGAGACCATCCCGCCCTTGCCGCACAGCCCCAGCAGCGCGGTGCTGCGCAGGGCGACGATGCGCGCGGCGTCCTCCAGCGACAGCGCGCCGGCGACGTGTGCCGCCGCCGCCTCGCCCTGGGAGTGGCCGATGACGGCGGCCGGTTCAACCCCGTAGGAGCGCCACAGCCGCGCCAGCGACACCATCACCGCGAACAGCGCCGGCTGCAGCACATCCAGGCGGTCGAGGGCTTCCGGCCGGTCGAGGACATCATGCAGCGACCAGTCGCAATGGGGGGCGAGGGCGCCGGCGCAGTCCTCCATCGCGGTGCGGAACACCGCCGACTCGGCCATCAGCTCCTTGCCCATCCCGGTCCACTGCGTGCCCTGACCCGGGAAGACGAAGACGGCCTTGCCGAGCGGGCGTGCCGATCCGCGTATCAGCCGGGCGGTCTCACCGTTCCCGGCGAGCGCGTCCAGCCCGTCGAGCACGTCGCCGCGGTCTTGGCAGAGCAGCACGGCGCGGCGGTCGAACCGGCTGCGGGTGGTGGTGAGGTAGCGCGCGAGCGCGGCCGGTTGCCAGTCGCCGCGCCCGGCCAGGGTGGCGCGCAGCCTGGCCGCGTACTCGGTCAGCGCCGCGTTGTCGCGGGCGGAGAGGACGAGCGGGAGCGGGGCCGTAAGGGGCGGGGCGGGCTCGGCGGCCGGGCCCTCCGCGCCGCCGGCCGCCCCGGTTGCCTCATGTTCGGCGGGCGGCGCCTGCTCCAGCACGACGTGGGCGTTGGTGCCGCTGATACCGAACGCGGACACCCCGGCCCGCCGCGGGCGGTGGCGCTGCGGCCAGGCGCGGGCCTCGGTGAGCAGCTCGATGTCGCCCGCGTCCCAGTCGACGTGGGTCGAGGGCCGGTCGACGTGCAGGGTCGGCGGCAGCACACCGTGCCGCATCGCCTCAACCATCTTGATCAGCCCTGCCATGCCGGACGCGGCCTGCGCGTGGCCGAGGTTCGACTTCGCCGACCCCAGCAGCAGGGGGTGGCCGGTCGGCCGGTCGCGGCCGTAGGTGGCCAGCAGCGCCTGGGCCTCGATCGGGTCGCCGAGCCGGGTTCCGGTGCCGTGCGCCTCGACCGCGTCGACCTCGCCCGGGGCGACCCCGGCGTCGGCGAGCGCCTGCGAGATCACCTGCTGCTGCGACGGGCCGTTCGGGGCGGTCAACCCGTTCGATGCGCCGTCCTGGTTGACGGCCGATCCCCGCACCACCGCCAGCACGCGGTGGCCGGCGCGCCGCGCGTCCGAAAGGCGTTCGGCGACCAGGACACCGACGCCTTCGGACCAGTTCGTCCCATCGGCGGCGTCGGCGAAGGCCTTGCACCGGCCGTCGGCGGCCATGCCGCCCTGGAGCTCGAACTGGTCGAACATGCCGGCGCTGGTGATGACGGTTGCGCCGCCGACAAGGGCGAGGGAGCACTCGCCTGCGCGCAGCGCCTGGACGGCGAAGTGCAGGGCCACGAGCGAGGAGGAGCAGGCGGTGTCCACTGACACCGCCGGCCCCGCCAGTCCCAGCACGTACGACACGCGGCCGGACGCGACGCTCGTCGCGGTTCCGGTGATCATGAAGTTCCGCGAATCGGTGTCGAGCGCGCCCGCCACATCCTGGTAGGCGGAGTTGGTGAGGCCGAGGTAGACGCCGGTGCCGCTGTTGCGCAGCCCGCGCGGGTCGATGCCGGCGCGTTCCAGCGCCTCCCAGGACGATTCGAGCACGATGCGCTGCTGCGGGTCCATCGCCAGTGCCTCACGCGGCGAGATCCCGAAGAAGTCCGCGTCGAACCGGGTGGCGGAATGCACGAAGCCGCCGACGCCATTGGTGTTGCCGGTCAGACCGCGGTCGGTGGGGAACGGCCCGATGGCGTCGGCACCGGACTCGAACAGCTCCCACAGCGCTTCGGGGGAATCGGCGCCACCCGGGAAGCGGCAGGCCATGCCGACGATGGCGATCGGGTCCGTCGCCGGGTCGGCGGCTTGTTTCCGGACGGCCGGAAGCGCCGCGGGGGTAGTGGCGGCGGCCGGGCCGGCCGGGGCGGTGCCGGTGGCCGGAGTGTCGGAGTCCGCAGCCCCGAGTTCGGCGAGCAGGAAGCCGGTGAGCGCGTCCAGGTCCGGATAGTCGAACACCAGTGTCGCCGAAAGCTGCATCCCGGTGGTTGCGGACAACCGGTTCCGCAGCTCGACGGCAGTGAGCGAGTCGAAGCCGAGCTCGTTGAACGTGCTGCGGGTGTTGACGGCACCGGCGGAGCGGTACCCCAGTACCACCGCGACCTCGGCGCGGACGGCCTCGGTGACCACCTCCCGCCGCTCCGCCGCGGAGAGCCCGCTCAGACGCTGCGCCAGCTTCGGGCCGTCCCCGGACGACTCCGCCCGCTGCGCGGACCTGCGCCGCTTCGGCTTGATCAGCCCGGCCAGCATCGGGGGGATCCGGTCGTGGTCCTCCTCGCTCAGCGACGACCCGTCGAGCAGCATCGGCGCGAGCACCGACCGGTCGCTGCTCTGCAGAGCGGCATCGAGCAAGGCCATACCGCTGTCGGCGTCGATGAGCCGCATTCCGGCGCGGGCCATGCGGCGGATGTCAGCCTCCGAGAGGTGGTCGACGGCGCCGACTTCCCACGGTCCCCATGCGAGCGAGGTCGCGGGCAGGCCCAGGGTCCTGCGGTGCTCGGCGAGCGCATCCAGCGCGGCGTTGGCGGCGGCGTGGTTGCCCTGCCCGGCGCTGCCCAACAGGCCCGCTACGGAGGAGAAGAGGACGAAGTGGGACAGGTCCATATCCCGCGTCAACTCATGCAACCACCACGCCGCATCCACCTTCGGCGCGAACACCCGCCGCACATGCCCACCCGTCAACCCCTCGACCGTCGCATCCTCCACCACACCCGCCGCATGAAACACCGCACCCAACCCACCGACATCCCGAACCACACCCGCCAACTGGTCCCGATCCCCCACATCACACGCCACCGCCCGCACCCGCGCACCATGCCCGGCCAACTCCGCCGCCAACCCGCCATCCCCACCCGACCGGCTCGCCACCACCACATCACCCACACCATGAGCCACCACCAAATGCCGCACCACCACCGACCCCACCCCACCCGAACCACCCGTCACCAACACCGGCCGCCCACCACCACACACCGACAAGGAAGACGAAAGGACCAGGGGAGAAGACGGAGCGGTCAACGAGGCCGAGGAGGTCGGCGCGGCGGTTGCGGCTTCCTCCGGGGTTGCGGCTTCGGACCCGGTGCCGGTCCCGGCGGCCTGTTCCGCCGCCGTCGTACCGGCCGACACGACCGCATCCGACAACCCCCGCGGAACCCGCACCACCACCTTGCCCACATGCCGCGCCCCCGCCATAAACCGAAACGCCCCCTCCACCTCACCCACATCCCACACCGAGATAGGAAGCAACCCCACCTCCCCCGACTCCAACAACCCCAACACCGCCACCAACATCTCCCCCAACCGCTCCACACCCGCCTCCACCAAATCAAACGCCCGATACACCACACCCTCGCGAACCCCCTCCCCACGCACATCGCGCTTACCCAACTCCACAAACCGCCCACCCGGCCCCAACAACCCCAACGACGCATCCACAAACTCCCCCGCCAACGAATTCACCACCACATCCACCCCACCGAACACCTCGGCGAACTCCAACGACCGCGACGACGCCACCTCATCCCGACCCAACCCCAGGTCGTGCAACACACCCCACTTCGCCTCACCCGCCGTGCCCACCACCTCACACCCCCACGCCCGCGCCAACTGCACCGCCGCCATCCCCACACCACCCGCCGCCGCATGCACCAACACCCGCTCACCCGACACCACCCCCGCCACATCCACCAACGCGTAATACGCCGTCAAAAACGCCACCGGCACCGACGCCGCCTCCGCAAACGACCACCCCGCCGGCACCCGCGCCACCAACCGCGCATCCACCACCACGCTGGAGGCCAACCCCGCCGAAAACACCCCGCACACCCGATCACCCACCCGCACACTCTCGACTCCCGCACCGACCTCCGAGACCACCCCCGCACCCTCCAACCCCACCGGATCCAACCGGCCCGGATACATCCCCAACACACTCAACACATCCCGGAAATTCACCCCCACCGCCCGCACCGACACCCGCACCTCACCCGGACCCACCACACCCGCACCCACCGCCACCACACCCAAATCACCCAACGACCCCGACTCCCCATACACCACCCGCCACTCCCCACCCGCAACCACACTCGACGACCACGACGCAGGCGACGGCGCGGACGCCGACGCAGCCGGCTCGGCGGGCAGAGCAGCCGCTTCCCCGCCCGAAGCCGAACCGGCCTCGGAAACCACGACCGCCCTGTCCCCGGCCGGAGCGGACTCGGCCGACGCAGCCGGCTCAACAGCCGATTCCCCGGGCTCATCCATGCGTTCGGGCAACGCCCGGAACGGCACCGGCGAACCCACCAACACACCAACCGGACCCGGCTCCGGCGGACTCACCCGACCCAACCGCGGCACCAACCACTCACCACCCCGCACCGCAACCTGATCCACCCCCGCCTCCACAACACCCCGCACCGCACCCACGTCCACAAACCCCAGCTGACCGTCCAGGTCGACGATGGACACCCGACCCGGATGCTCCGACACCACCGACCGCACCAACCCCCACACCGCCGCACCCGCACCATCCACCGGCCCAGCACAAGCACGATCACCCGCAACAACACCGCCCCACGTCACCACCACCAACCGCGACCCCGACCCCGCCTCCACCAAAAACTCCTGCACCAACCCCAAAACCCGCACCACCGCAGCCTCACCACCACCCCCACACACAGCGACCACCACCACATCCCCCACATCGCCATCCCGGGCCCCGCCCTCACCCACGAATGCACCCGGGCCCCGCAACGCAAGCTCACCCGGACACACCACGCGCCACCCGGACGGAATCCCAGGCCCACCCGACGGCCCATCAGTGCCACCGATAACCACTACCCCAGCCACGCCGAGTTCGTAGGTCCCGTCCCTACCAACCGCGATCTCGCCGCCACCTGCGCTCGCGTCCACGCCTTCCAGCGGCTCCCACACCACCTCCAACAACAACCCCCCACCCCCACCAACCAACGCCCCACCCAACCAACCCCGCTCCACACCACGCATCACCACACCCCACGCCGACACCACCACCCGACCACCACCATCAACCACCACCACCGACACCCGACCCCCACCCCGATCCACCACACGCCCCCACACCCGCCCCGCACCCACAACCCCCAACCACACCCGCTCCCACACAAACGGCACCCGCGCCCCACCCCACGACACCAACACCAACCCCTGCAACACCCCATCCAACAACGCCGGATGCACCCCAAACCCCCCACCACCCCCACCCGGCAACACCACCTCCACAAACACCACACCCCCACACCGCCACGCCCCCACCAACCCCCGAAACACCGGCCCATACACAAACCCACCCGCAGCCAACCCCCCATAAAACCCCGACACATCCACCACCTCCGCACCCACCGGAAGCCACCCACCACCAAAACCCCAACCAGAACCCGAAACCGAATCCGAATTCAAATTAGAAACCGGAAACCCGGAAACCGAACCCGAATCGGAAACCGAACCCGACAACTCCGAACCCGAACCCCAATCCGAAACCCTCACCACCCCAGAACCCGCATCAACAAACCCCACCTCACCACCGAACTCCGAACCAAACACCGACCCATCACCCCACACACCACCCCCCGCCAACACACCACTCGCATGCAACACCCA
>NZ_BAAGYZ010000008.1:0-4513 GCF_054778995.1 Streptomonospora sediminis | reverse complement strand
GTAGAAGCCGGGGGCGGCTGCGGCGTAGGCGGTGTAGTCGACGTCCTGGGAAGAGGCGGGGTACTGGGCGTACTGGACTGGCTCGTACTGGGTTTGGGCGTACGGGGGCTGGGTGCTTTGGTCGTAGCCCTCGTAGGAGTAGTCGCCGTCGTCGTAGTTGTTGGGTGGGTTGGTGTAGTGGATGCGGTCGGCGAGGTTGACGTGGACTTGGGTGGGTGGGACGAGGTCGTTGAGTGTGGGGCGGTGGTCGTCGAGTTCGGCGAGGATTTGGTCGAGGACGCTGGGTTGCTGCTGGTGTTTGCCGCCTTTGGGGTCGATGAGGGCGCTGAGGTCGGGTGTGGTCGGGGGGTTGCCGGCCCAGGGGTCGTTGGGGTCGGTGGTGCGGGGCCGTTCGGGCGCGGTGGTGGGGACGTCGTCGTAGAGGCCGCCGAATTCGTCGGTGGCGCCCTGGTCCTCGGCGGTGTTGGATTCGGAGACTTCGCCGTTGTGGCGCGTGTTGCCGCTGGTCGCGCCGTTTCCTGGACCGCGGGTCCCGTCTCCGTCGGTGTCCTGACCGCGATCGGCAGGTGAATCCGCAGGAGGACGGGGGAAGCCGCCACGGCCGGAACGGTCCGTGCCCGAAGGTCCTGGGGCCCCGTCGTCGTTGGACCCGTGTTCGTTGGAATCGTCGCGGGTGGAGGTGCTTGGACGCTTGTCGAAATCGCTGCTATCAGCGGTGACCCACTCGACTCCGGAGAGGTAGTCGGTGTATTCCGGGGCGATTTTCCATTCGCCTGTGCGCCATGCGCGCTGGTTGCGGGATGCGTTCCCGGATTGCGCCGCGATATGTTTTTCGAGTTCCGGGCTGACTCGCATGGGGCCGGTGACCCGTGCGGGGATTGCTTTCGCGAATTTCTTATCGTCGCCGTCCAGGGAGGAGACGGGGGTCCGGTCTCCCGTCAGCAGGTGTTCCTCACGCGAGATCGTGGAGATCAGGTTGTGGAGGAAGGCCGAGTTCTTGGGGGCGATGATGAGGTGGTTGCCGAACAGGCCCTTGCGCCATTGGTGCTGTGCGGGTGTGGGCAAGCGTTCGGGGTCGGCTCCGGTGCGCTCTTGCAGTAGGGACAGTTCCCGGTTGATTTCTCCCAGGGTCTGCTCGTCGCGGATGAGCGGGGCGAGCACCGGGGCGCTGTCGGTGTCCATTGGTGGGAGAGGGCGCGTCAGGTCGATGGTTCCCGGGCCGATGTCGGGGTCGGCATACAATCCGCCGAATTGGGCGAGTGCGTGATAGCGCACGATGTCGGACTGCATCGGCCACAGTTCGCGGTCGGTGGAGTAGTCGTAAAGATCGCGGGCGTCGCCGTCGATGCCCAGGTCGTCGGCCGGGTTGGTGGAGTGCTGGAGGACGGGGCGGTTGTCGGGGCCCGTTATGCGGGACAGATCCGAGAGCAGGTCGGCGTTGCGCTGTGCGGCGGAGGGGTCGGTCCAGAGCCGTACGGTCCATCCGGCAGTTGCTGCACGGTTGACCCAGTCGCGCATGTTCTGTGCGCTGGCGCTGGGCATTTTGCCGTGGAACCAGGCCATGTGCAGTTCGCGGGGCACGGGTTGGGCGTTGTCGGTTTGGGTGCCCATGACCACTTGGGGTTCGGGGGGTGGGGCAAGTCGGATCTCAGCGGAGCGGTTTTCGCTGGGGGTTAGGTCCGGGCCCGATTCGAGGGGCAGGGGTGTGGAGAACAGGTCGCTGGGCCTGATTCCGACGTCGGTGATCTGTTGCTTGCGCACGTCGTGCTTGAAGGCGTCGTTGAGGGCATTTCTGCGGTCGCCGGCCGTGGAAGAGGTGCCTGCGCGGGCGCCTCGGCCGAGGGCTTGGGCGCGGGGCAGGGGTTTGTTCTCCAGAAGTGCTTGGTAGGCCTGGTTGACCACGTCGACGGCGCGCGCGGTGATTTGGGCGCGGTCGGCGGTGGTGATCCTTGAACTGTGCCTACGGAACGATGCTGTGATCACGGTGTTGCTGCGTGCCGGAGTCAGGTGTTGAGAGGGGTCGGAGTCGGGCGGCACCGTGGATGTCTTGGGCGGTGTGTGTTCGGGGTGATCGTCCGTGGGTTGCTGGTCGGTTGGGGTTGTTTCGGTTCGGTTGGTGTTTGGGTTGGGGGCCTGGGGCAGGACCTCGCCGAATGGTTCGCTGGTGGTGCGGGTGGTTCCGGTTGGCTCGGTGGCGGGTTGGTGATCGGTGCCGGGTGCGGGATTGGTGCTGGTGGGTGCGGCGCTGGGGGTGCTGCGGGTGTTGTTGTTGCCACTGCGGCCGCCACTGTTGCCGGTGTTGTTGGTTCCGCTACCGGTACCGGTGTTGTTGGTTCCGGTTCCGGTTCCGGTGCCGGTGGCGGCGGTGTTGGTGGTGGGTCCTGTGGTGGTGGGGCCGGAGGCGGTGGGTGCCGTGGTCGGGGGTGGTGCGGTGTTGCTGCGGGGTGTGTTGAGCGCGTTACTGAAGTCGGTGGTGAGGTCGTTGGTGGGGTCGTTGTCTGCCGCGGGGTCGGGGTCGGGGTTGTTGGGGTTGGTGGTGTGCAGGTCGCGGGGGTCGGGGGAGGTTTCGGAAGCGGCTGCGTCGGCGGTGAGTTCGGTGGTGGTGGCGGTGGGTGCGGTGTGGGGCCGGTCGGGGTGTTTTTGGTCGAAGTCGATGGGTGGGTCGTTGTGTTGGGGGGTGGGCTGGGGGGTGTTGTGGTTGCCGTTGCCGAAGAAGGCGTTGTTGATGTCGGGGTTGTGGATGATCTGGTCGGTGAGGTTGCGGACCTCGGTTTTGGTGGCGGGGGTTTTGACGGTGATGTCGTGTGTGGTGGGTTCGTTGGCTGTTTCGAGGAGCGTGTCGTTGTGGTGGTGGTCGTAGGAGGGTGGGGGGTCGGCGGGGGTGTCGACAGGGGCGTTGGTGCCGTCGGTGTAGGCGGGTGGGGCGTCAGTGGGGGAGTCGTCGGTGTCCTCGGAGGTATGGGGGAGGCCGTTGGGTACGCGAGTGCTTCCGTCGGCGGAGACGGGTACTGGTTGCGGACCGGTTGAGTACGAGCGGCCGGCGCCGTAGCCGCCCGGATAGGAGGGAGCGTAGCTGCCTGCGTCATAGCCGCCCGGGTCGTAGGGGCCGGGGCCACCGCTGGGATAGCCGCCGCGGGGGGTGGTCCCGTACCCGTACCCGTGGCCGCTGCTGGAGCCGGTGTCCACCGGTTGGCCGTAACCGGTGAAGTCCGCGGTGGTTCCTCCCGGCGCTTGGGGCACGACTTCGCCGAAGAGTCGCCATCGCCGCCCGTCGTGGACGGCCTCGAACACGTGGTAGGTCAGGTTACGGCCCAGGAGGAGTTCGCGTTCGGTGTTGCCGGCTTCGGCGACGGTTTCCATCCACATGGCCGGAGTGTTCGCCGGTACGCGCAGTTCCAGGATCGCGTCTTTGGTCATGGCCATACCGGGGAGCCGGTGCAGCGATGTCGACATGTATGCCTGGTCGGTGAATCCGTAGGGCGCGTGCGGCATTTGGGAGGGATGCATGCCGATGTGGTCGAGGTTCATGCCCCGTTTGACCACGATGGTGTGGGGGGTCGGGCGCCCGGCCAGGGCCGTGTCGATGTTGGCCACGTTGTGGGAGACGGCGGGGTTGAGCCGGCCGCTGCGGAGTTGGCTGTTAATGACCTGGTAGGTCAGGCTGCCGTTGGATCTGCTGTAGCTCGAGAGCGCATTGCGTTCGTTGATGTTGAGGCGTTGTGCATAGTCGTTCCATATTCCCGCCCCGTAATCTGTGGCGGCTCTGGTGTTTGTGAATGTCACCGCGCCGTCGGAGATTGCCTGTTGGGCGTGGGCGATGCGTTGCTCAACGGTGCGCTCGTCGGGCGGCGCTGCTCTTTCGTGCGGCGGAACGGTCGGGGGCGGGGCGCTGTATTGGGGTGGCGGGTAGTTGGTGCCGGAGGGGGAGTCGTACCCGCCGGTTCCGAAGTAGCCGGGTTGGGCTGCGGCGAAGGCGGCGGCGTCGAAGTCGGAGGGGGCGGGTCCGGAGTAGGCGGTGTACTCGGAGGTCTCGGGGGCGGAGTAGCCGTAGCCGGTGTAGTTGCCGCCGGAGTTGTTGCCGCTGCCGCTGCCGCTGCCGGTGGCGGCGGTGTTGATGGTCGGTCCTGCGGTGGTGGGGCCGGAGGCAGGAGACGGTGCGGTGGTGGGGGGTGGTGCGGTGGTGTTGCGGGGTGTGTTGGGTGCGTTGCTGAAGTCGGTGGTGAGGTCGGGGTCGTTGTCTGCTGCGGGGTCGGGGTTGTTGGGGTTGGTGGTGTGCAGGTCGCGGGGTCCGGGGGCGGGTGCGGGGTCGTTGCCGGCGGTGGTGAGTTCGGTGGTGGCGGCGGTGGGTGCGGTGTGGGGCCGGTCGGGGTGTTTTTGGCCGAAGTCGATGGGTGGGTCGTTGTGTTGGGCGGGGGTGTTGTGCTGGGGCGTGTGCGCGGTGCTGTTGTGGGTGCCGTTGCCGAAGAAGGCGTTGTTGATGTCGGGGTTGTGGATGATCTGGTCGGTGAGGTTG
>NZ_BAAGYZ010000007.1:0-11131 GCF_054778995.1 Streptomonospora sediminis | reverse complement strand
CGGGCCGCCGCGGCCCGGCGGCGCGCCCGCCCCGTTGGCCCCGCCGCCGCGGCCGAAGGCGCCGCGCCCGGACGCTGAGGTCTTCTCCACCGCGGTCATTTCCTCCCCCGCTCCCTCGCCACGTAGACGGCCGCGATGATCACCGCGGTCTGCGCGATCTGGGTCCACGACGGCGGCAGGTCGTGCTTGATCAGCGTCGAGACGAGCAGCTGCATCAGCACCGCGCCCGCAACCGTGCCGGCCACCCGCACCCGGCCGCCCTGCAGCGGGGTGCCGCCCACGACCACGGCCGTGATCGCCGACAGTTCGATGAGTTGGCCGATGGAGTTGGGGTCGCTGGCCTGCAGCCGCGCGGTCGCCAGCACGCCCGCTGCGGCGGCGAACAGGCCGCACAGCACATAGACCGCCATCAGGGTGCGCCGCACCGGCAGCCCGGACAGCTCGCTGGCGCGGCGGTTGCCGCCGACCGCCACGATCCGCCGCCCGAACAGGGTCCGCCGCACGACAAAGGCGACCACCGCGACGAGCGCCACCGCCACCCACACCAGGTAGGGCACGCCAAGTGCCTCGCCCGCACCCAGCTCGCGCAAGCCGGGGCTGCGGATGCCGTCCAACTGGGGCAGCAGCACCAGCGCCAGGCCGCGCCCGCCGATCATCATCGCGAGCGTGGCCACGATCGCCTGCACCCCGGCGAAGGCGACCAGCGCCCCGTTGACCGCGCCCGCCGCCGCCCCCGCCGCCAACGCGACCAGCACTGCTACCACCGGCCCGTAGCCCAGGTACAGCGAGATCATCGCCGCCGCCAGCGCCATGACCGACCCCACCGACAGGTCGATGCCGCCGGTGGCGATCACCAGCGCCATCCCCAGCGAGAGGATCAGGACCGGCGTGACCTGCACCGCCTGGGTGCGGAAGTTCTCCAGCGACAGGAAGTTCGGGGTGAGCACGAGGTTGAAGACGAGGAGCGCGGCGACGCCGATGTAGACGCCGTACTCCTGCAGCCACGGGATGACCCGTTCGCGGTCGATGCGCACCGCGGGCGTGCCGATCGCTGTCATCGGCTCTCCTCCTCTCCCGCTCCCGCGGTGCCCGCAGCGGTCCCGGTGCCCGGGGCGCCCCCATCGCCGGCCTCGTCGCCCTCGCCGCCGGCCGCGGCGATGGCCCGCATCAGCGCGGCCTCGCTGACCTCGCCGCCACTCAGCTCACCCACCACGGCGCCGTCCTTGAGCACCACCACCCGGTCGGCGCCCTCGATCAGCTCTTCCAGATCCGAGGAGATCAGCAGGACCCCGAGCCCTTCGGCGGCCAGTTCGTCGACGAGGCGCTGCACCTCGGCTTTTGCGCCCACGTCGATGCCGCGGGTGGGTTCGTCCAGCAGCAGCACCTTGGGGTTCAGCGCCAGCCAGCGGGCCAGCAGCACCTTCTGCTGGTTGCCGCCGGACAGCTCGGACACCTTCTGCCGGGTGCCCGCGGACTTGATGCGCAGCCGCTCCACGAACACGTCCACCACCCGGTCGATGCGCCGCTCGGACACCAGCCCGAACCGCGCCAGGCGCGGCATGGCCGCCAGCGCGATGTTCTCCCGCACCGATAGCTCCGGGATGATCCCTTCGCTCTTGCGGTCCTCGGGCAGCATGCTGATACCGGCGCCGATCGCCGCGGCGGTGGACCTGCGGCGCAGCGGCACGCCCGCCACCGAGATCCGCCCCGATTCCAGCGGCAGCGCACCGGCGATGGCCCGCGCGGTCTCGGTGCGGCCCGAACCGAGCAGCCCGCCCAACCCCAGTACCTCGCCGGGCCGGATCGCCAGCGAGACGCTGTGCAGCCGCTGCGCTGCGTCCAGCCCTTCGGCGACGAGTACCGGCTCGGCGCCGCGCTGTTCGTGCGCGCCGCCGAAGGTGGTGGCCCCCTGCTTCTCGACCTGTGCCATCTCGCGGCCGAGCATCAGCGAGATCAGCCGCAGCCGCTCCAGCTCCGCCAGCGCACCGGTGTGCACGACGCGGCCGTCGCGGAGCACGGTGACGCGGTCGCAGATGCGGTACAGCTCGTCCAACCGGTGGCTGACATAGACAACGGTGATGCCGCGCTCGCGCAGCGCCCCGATCACCGCGAACAGCGTCTCGACCTCGCGCGGTTCCAGCGACGAGGTCGGCTCGTCCATGATGACCACGCGGGCCTCGGCCACGACGGCGCGCGCCAGCGCCACCATCTGCCGCGCGCCCATGGACAGCCCTTGGAGCGGGCGCGCCACATCGACCTCCACCCCGTAGTCGCGCAGGATGGCCGCGGCCTCGCGGTGCATGCGCGGAAAGTCGATCAGGCCGAACCGCCGCGGTTCGCGCCCCAGGAACAGGTTGCGCGCCACGCTGAGCAGCGGGATCAGGTTCACTTCCTGGTAGATGGTGGAGATCCCGGCCTGCTGGGCGCGCAGCGGCGTGTCGAACCGGACGGCCGTGCCGCGGTAGTGCACCTCGCCGCCGTCTGCGGCGTGCACTCCGGTGAGCACCTTGATGAGCGTGGACTTGCCCGCCCCGTTCTCGCCGACCAGGGCGTGTACCTCGCCGGGGGAGAGGTCGAAGTCGACGGCGTCCAGGGCGAGCACGCCGGGGAACCGCTTGGTGAGTCCGCGGGTCCGCAGGACGGGGCCGGCGGCGCCGGCCCTGCCGGTGGTTTCGGCCCCGTCCTGCGCTGCCGTAGCTTTCATCGCCGCTGTTGCCTCCTCTGCTGCTCGGCGCCCGCTGCACCGCGCCGCCGCGGTCCGCCGGCCGGCGGATGCGTGATCAGCGGACTAGTAGGCATTGGCCAGCTCTTCCTCGGCGTTGTCCGCGTCGTACTCGCGGTCGGAGATGACCAGCTCGGCGGGGACGTCCTCGCCCTTGCCGAACGACTCGTGGGCGTCGAAGGCCAGCGGGCCGAAGCGCGGATTGGACTCCACGACCGCGTAGATCCAGCCGTCGATGATGTTCTGCACCGCGGTCTCGGTGCCGTCGACCGTGACGATCTTGACGTCGCCCGGCTCCTTGCCGGCCCCGCGCAGCGCGGTCACCGCCCCGATGCCCATCTCGTCGTTCTCGGCGTAGACACCGTCGATTTCCGGCTGGGACTGGATAAGCTGCTCGGTGACCGACTGGCCGCCTTCGCGGGTGAACTCGCCGGTCTGCTCGAAGACGATCTCGATGTCGGGCGCCTTCTCCTTGATGCGCTCCTTGAAGCCCTTGGTGCGCTCGGTGGTGACGTTGTTGCCCGCGGTACCCAGCAGGATGGCGACCTTGCCCTTGCCGCCGACCGCCTCGATCATCTGGTCGGCGGCGCGGCGCCCCTGCTCCACAAAATCGGAGCCGATGAAGGTGACGTAGTCCGCGCACGGCTCGCCGGTGATCTCGCGGTCGATGGTGACGATGGGCACCTGTTTGCGCTCCGCCTCGGCCAGGACCGGTTCCCAACCGTCGGAGTTGAGCGGGGCGATGATCAGCAGCTCGGCGCCCTGCGACATCAGGCCCTGCACGTCGCTGATCTGCTGGGAGAAGTCGGACTGGGCGTTGGCGGTGATCAACTCGACCCCGCGCTTCTTCGCCTCCTGCTTGATCGAGGCGGTCTCGGTGATGCGGAATGGATTGGATTCCGCCTCGGACTGGGAGAACCCGACCTTCATGTCCTTCAGGTCGAACTCCGCCATGCCGAACTGCTCGATGTTGCACTTCTCGTCGCTGCCCGCGGCATCGTCCAGCACCTGGGCCTGTTCGGCTGCGTCGCCCGAGGCCTGGGCGCCGCCGCCGGCCTCGTCCTCGCCCCGCGCGCAGGACGTGGCGAGCAGGGTCAGCGCCGTGCAGGTGATCGCGGTGCAGACCGTTGCCGTGCGCCGGGGCGGGCGCCCGGCGCGGTCGAAGAGGTCGATTGCCATTTCCAGCCTCCACCAGAGAGGGATGTGCGAGCCGGTCAGGGGATGCGCGGTGCGCGCCGTGTGCCGCAGGGCCGCGGAGGGGTGCGGATGGGGATGGGGGAGCGGGGCCCGCCGGCACAGCCGGGCGGGCCGGGGGAAGAAGAAATGGGATCGGGACCCTGGCGGGCCCCGGGCCCGCCGCTGCCGCCTGCCCCGCCCGGCCCGTACGCGGCGGCCGGGGGAGCGGGCGGGACCGGACCGGCCCGGTGGGTCAGGGCCGGTCCGGCGCGCGGTTTACCCGGTCTCGGCCCAGGGGTCCTCGACCGCCCAGGTGGCGTCCTCATTGAACAGCTTCGACGTCTCGTAGGGCTCCGGGCCGCCGACACCGGCGAGCCAGAGTTCGGAGTCGTAGTGGCGCAGGTGCTGGTCGGGGAAGTTGTAGGAGCGCAGCGAGATCCCGTCGCCGGCCAGGCCGGGCGTTGCGCACCAGGTGGCGTCCTCGCGGAACAGCTCGGAGCCGTCGGGGGCCTCAAGCCGCACGCGGGAGGCGCGGTGGCGCAGGTACTCGTCGGGCTGGTTCACCGACTCCAGCGAGTAGCACCGGTCGTCGGCCAGCCCGGGCACGATCCGCCAGGTGGCGTCCTGCTTGAGCGTGTCGGAGCCGGACTCGTCGACCTCTGCGGTGAAACCGAGCGAGTCCTGGTGGCGGATGTAGCGGTCGTCGAAGCCGGGCGTGGTCACGCGCAGCGACTTCGGTTCGTTGACCGGCAGTTCGGCCGAACCGCCGACCGGGCGGCCCGCGATCAGGTCGCGGTGCGCGTCCCGCACCTTGGCGGGATCCACCTTGAGCCGCTGCCGGTCGTAGGTCCACAGGCCGTTCAGTTCGTTCTCGACATCGGTGATCTCGGTGTAGATGGCCGCGGAGATCCCGTTGGTGCGTTCGAGCCGCTGCACGCCCGCGGTCAGGCCCTCGTACCGGGTGGTCAGCGCGTCGCTGTCGGAGACCATCTCGTAGCCGAACCCGTTGCCGGGGCTCCACTCGTGGCCGTCGGCCCGCAGGCCCAGGCCGCCGTACTCGCCCAGCACCGCGATCCGGGAGTCGGTGGCCGGTGCGGGGTCGCCCGGGCCGACGTAGATGTGGGAGTCGATGACGTCGCCGTTGCCGGTGTCGTGCCAGCCCGAGGCGCCGGTGACCAGCCGCGAGGGGTCGCTCTTGGCGACCTCGTCGGCGATGCGCGCCCCGTCGTACTGGCCCCAACCCTCGTTGAACGGGATCCACTGGGTGATGGACGGCGAGCTGCGGTGCTGGTCGATCATCTCCTGCAGCTCGTGCTCGTACTGGTCCTTGGCGGCCTGGTCGGGTTGGCCGGCCATCGAGGGCATGTCCTGCCAGACGAGCATGCCCATGCGGTCCGCCCAGTAGTACCAGCGGTCGGGTTCGACCTTGACGTGTTTGCGGATGGTGTTGAAACCCAGGTCCTTAGCGGCCCGGATGTCGAACTTCAGCGCTTCGTCGGTGGGCGCGGTCGAGATCCCGTCGGGCCAGTACCCCTGGTCCAGGGGGCCCATCTGAAACACGTACTCGCCGTTGAGGACGGGGCGCAGCACGCCGTCGACCTTCTTGGTGCCGACCGACCGCATACCGGCGTAGCTCTCGACCCGGTCGCGGACCTTGGAGCCGCGGTTGAGGGTGACCTCCACGTCGTAGAGGAATGGGTCGTCGGGCGACCACAGGTGCGGGTCGGGCACTGGGACCTCGATGGTGGAGCCCGGCTTGCCACTGGCGGTACCGACCACGGTGCCGCCGTCGCGGACGGTGACGTGGGCGGTGGCCCCGCCGGCGCGGGCGGCGTGCACCACGGCGTTCAGCTGCTCGCCCTCCACATCGGGGGTGAGGTCGACGCTGGTGGTGTGCGCGGGGCCGACCGGCTCCATCCACACGGTCTGCCAGATACCGGAGTAGGAGGTGTAGAAGATCCCGCCGGGGTCGTTGCGCTGCTTGCCCACCGCCTGCCGGCCGGAGTCGGTGGGGTCGTGCACGCCGACGACCACCTCGTTTCCGCCCTCCTTGAGGGCGTCGGTGACGTCGAGGGAGAACCGGTCGTAGCCGCCGCGGTGGTCGCCCACCTTGGTGCCGTTGACCCAGACGTCGGCGCGCCAGTCCACAGCGTCGAAGTTGAGCTTGACGCGGCGGCCGTCCCAGGAATCGGGGACGGTGAAGGTGCGGCGGTACCACATGCGGTCGGTGTCCTCGCCGATTCCGGACAGGGCGGATTCCACCGGGTAGGGGACGAGGATGTTGCGGTCGAGGGATTGGCCGATGGGCGGCGCCTCGCCCTGCTTGGCCGGCGACCACTCCCATTCGCCGTTGAGGTTGCGCCACTCGTCGCGGACCAGCTGCGGTCGCGGGTACTCCGGCAGTGCGTTGTCGGCCGACACGTCGTCGGTCCAAGGGGTTTCCAACGGGGGTTCCAACGGGGTCCACTCGGCGGCCTGTGCGGGAGGGGCGGCCGTGAGGGGCAGGACCGCGGCCGTGGCAGCGGCGGCCAGTGCGGTGAGCAACGAGCGGCGGCCGCTGCCGCGGCGGGCGGGGCCGGTTGCGGGGGATGGGGAGTTGGGGGTGAGGAAGCGTCTCATCCGAAGCCTCCGGGTATGGAAGGATCAGCCCGGCGGTACGCGGTGCGCACCGTCGGCGGAACTCCCGCGTTTTACAACGTGGGAAAACCGCTTCTTTCAAGATGAGAGCACAGTCACATGTGCCTGTCCAGACCCCGGACGGCGGCGGGTGCGGCTCGCCGGTAGGTCCGCGGCACCGCCGGCCGCAGGCCACCGCGGTGCTGCCGCAGTGCCGCAGTAGGGCTGCAGCAGTGGTCGCAGCCGGTGCGCAGCATCCTTGTACGTGGCGGCCACCGATGCTGTATAACGTTGGAAAAGTCGGCAATCGATTCCGTGTGCCGGCACCGCCGCGCAAGCCGAGGCCCCGCCGGCCCGTCGGTCGGTAAGCGTCCCGCGCCGGCGCCGCGCCGTACCGCATCCGGTCCGCTCCTAGGCTCGGAGCGGCCGCGCGGATGCGAACCGGATAAGGGCGCGGGTGCGAAGGGGGCGCTGTGGTCATCAGCCTGAAGGACGTAGCCGAACGCGCGGGCGTATCGGTCAAGACGGTGTCGAACGTGGTCAACGGCTACCGCCACGTCACCCCGGCCACCCGGCAACGGGTGCAGCAGGTCATCGACGAACTGGGCTACCGCCCCAACCTGACGGCCCGCCACCTGCGCAAGGGCCGCACCGGCATCATCGCGCTCGCGCTGCCCGAACTGGGCAACCCCTACTTCGCCGAACTCGCCGACGCCGTGATCAGCCACGCGGCCGGGCTCGACTACATCGTGCTGCTCGACCACACCAACGGGCGGCGCGACCAAGAGGTGCTGTTCGCCCAGGGGTTTCGGGCACGGTTGATCGACGGGCTGATCCTCAGCCCCATCGAGCTGGAGAACGAGGACCTGATGGCCCGCGGCCACGACGCGCCGCTGGTGCTGCTCGGGGAACGCGAGTACGAAGCGCCCTACGACCACATCGCCATCGACAACGTCGCCGCGGCGCGCACCGCCACCCGGCACCTGCTCGACCTGGGCCGGCGCCGGGTGGCCTTCATCGGCGCCCGCCACGGCAGGGCGCGCCAGCCCGCCCACCTGCGGCTGCAGGGCTGGCGCGAGGTGATCGCCGAGTCGCCCGCCGCAGCGGCGGCCGGCGACATGGTGGCCACCACGGACGGCTACACGCGCCAGGACGGCGCCCAGGCCATGGCGCGGCTCCTGGATTCGGGGGCCGCGCCCGACGCGGTGTTCTGCTACAACGACCTGATCGCCATCGGAGCCATGCGCACCCTGTCCGAACGGGGCCTGCGGGTGCCCGAGGACGTCGCGGTGGTCGGTTTCGACGACATTGCGGACGGCCGCTACTGCTCGGCCACCTTGACCACAATCGCGCCGCACAAGCAGGCCATAGCGGAGGCCGCGGTCGACGCACTGCTGACCCGGCTGGACGGCGGCGACGGGGCCGACCGCGCCGAACCCCGCCGCATCCGGCCCGGCTTCGCCCTGGTCCGCCGCGAAAGCACGCTGGGCCGCCCGTAGGGAGGCCGGGCGGCCCAGCGGCTGTGCGGCGGAGTCTCAGCACAGCGGGGGAGGCGGGCCCGCGAGAGCGCCGGGACCGGCCCGGTGCGCGGTCAGGTCCGTGGCGGCGGGGACGCCGGCGGGGCCGCCGCCGACCGGGACGGCGACCGCAACGCCAGGACGGCGTCGAGGACGAGGAACACCACCAGCGACACCCCCAGCACCGGCATAAGCACCCCGATGGCGACGGTGACCGCCGCGACGGCGCACTTCAGCTGCCACGGCAGGGCGCTCCAGGAGCCGCGGGCGACCGGCGGCCCCAGCGTGCGGAGGCCGCTCTGCGCGGGCCGGCGGCGCCACCACATCCGGTAACCGAGCACGATCACGGTCATCAGCCCAACGACCAGTGCGGTCAGCACCAGCTGGTTCGCCACCCCGAAGAGCATGCCCATGTGGGCGTCGACCCCCCAGCGGGCGAGCTTGGCCATCAGCGGGTAGTCGGCGAAGCGGACCTCGTCGGTCACCGTGCCTTCGGCCGGGTCGACGGCGACCGAGTCCACCCGCGTGGGCCAGCGCTTGTCGAGCTGGGTCACCGTGTAGGCGGCGTCCTCTCCGGCGGGGTAGACCACCTCCACCGGTCCGGCCAGCCCGGCCGCGCGGCCCGCCTGCAGCACCCGGTCCACTCCCACGTCGCCGCTGGAGCGGGCGTCCGGCTCCGGGGGAGCCTCGGTCGAGACCGCCGGCGTCTGCCAGGACAGCGCCTCGCGGATGGCGGTGACATTGGACCCGGCGAACTGCGACCACGTCAGCCCCGTCGCCGAGACGCAGAACAGGCCGATCAGCAGCCACAGCCCCAGCGAGCCGTGGAAGGACATGGTGCGGCGGATACCGCGCGCCTTCGGCTCGGGCAGCAGCGTGGTGCGGATCCGCCGCTTGCGGCGCCGCCGCGAGATCCACAGTGCCGCGCCGCCCGCGGCGATCAGCCACATCCAGCTCGCCGCAAGCTCGCTGTAGAGCCGTCCGGCGTCGCCCAGGTGCAGATTGCGGTGCAGCAGGTCGGTCCAGGTGCGCACGGGCAGCGCGCCGCTGCTGCCGTAGACGGTCAGCGAACCGCGGACCTCGGCGGTGTAGGGGTCGACGAACACGGCTCGGCGGAAACTGTCGGAGGCTCCTTCAACGGCGAAGAGCACGCGGGTGGTGTCCTCGGGCCCGGGGCCGGGCCGCACGGCGTGCAGCGCGGCATCGGGCAGGACCTGCCGGGCGGCGGTCACCTGTTCTTCCAGCGGCAGCTTGGTGCCGCCGACAGCGGAGACGTGCAGTTCGCGGTCGTAGACGATCTCCTCGACCTGCGGTGTCCACACGTAGAGCAGGCCGCTGGCCGCGGCAACGAGGATGAACGGCGCCACGAGCACGCCGGCGTAGAAGTGCATGCGCAGCAGCAGCGCGCGCAGCGGTGCCCACCACGAGCGGGTCGGCGGACCCGCTGCGGCGGGGGATGGTGGCTGCTCGGTGCCGACACTGGGCCGGGACCGGTCGTCGATGGGCATGGGGGCCCCCATCCGTTGCGTTTCGGCCGCTGCAAGGGGCGGGCAGCGGGCAGCCGGTGCGACTGCTGCTTTAGAAGTCGGTTGGAACCCGCGTTTGGTTCCCGCGGATTCCCGCGGGTTCTTGCGGGGCGGCTTCGCGGGGCGGCGGGGTCGCCGCGACGGCGGGGCGGTGGGTCGGCGTCTCCCCGGTTGCGGGGGCCGGCGCGGGCGGCGCGGCGGTTCGCGCCCGGCCCCCGGCCTACTGCGCGGCCGCCTGGACGACCGACCGGGCGGTGTCCACGATCGCGGCCAGCCGCAGGTGGTGGGCGCCCGGCCAGTAGACCCGGCCGCAGACGGTGCAGCGGGCGAAGGTGTCGTAGGTGGCCCGCGTGCCCGGCTCCAGCAGGTGGGTGACCGCCTCCTTGGCAGCGGGCACCAGCGGCCCGTTGCAGGCGGTGCAGCGGGTCCACGGCGCCAGGTCCGGCGCGAACCGGTCGAGTACGTCGCGCATCTGGTCGTCGGGGTGCCGGCCGCGGACAAAGGCCCCCGCCGGCAGGGCGCGGCGGTGCAGCAGCCGGCGGTCCTGGGTCAGCAGCACGCGCCGCTGCTCGCCGGCCAGCTCGGTCAGGGAGTCGTCGTCGAGGTCGTTGCGGTAGGCGGTGTCGAGTCCCACCAGGCGCAGCCGCCGGGCCAGCGCGCCCAGGTGGACGTCGAGCAGGAACCGCAGCGGCTCGACCGGCGGCGGTTGGGGGCGCGTGATACCGCGGACGTCGATGGTCTCGCCCGGGGCTGGACGGTAGCCGGGACCGACGCCGCGGCCGCCGGCGGCCAGCCCGCCCACCTCGGTCAGCGGCACCCCGGCCGACTGCACCAGGTGGCCGGCGGTCGCGGTGGAGTCGCGGGCCGCGGGGACCTCGGCCCGGCGATTGCGCGCGGCGAGCAGGAACCGCAGCTCCGCCGCGAAGCGTAGCCGCACCTGGGGCGGGTCCATACCTCCAGGATGCCAGAGCGGGTGCGGCGGGGCCGGTGGCCGCGGCGGCGGGGCGAAGGGGCGCGTCGGTAGGCCCGCCCAAGCCCCCTTCGCCCCACCCATGCCCGCCCGCCTGCGTATCCGCGCATCGGCCGCGTGCCCGTGCCGCAGCGGCGCCGCCGCCCATTGCGGACGGCCGCATCGGGTGGGAACGGATGTCTTCCTGTGGAAGCTGACGGTTTCCTGAGAGCTTTCACATAAAATGGCTTCGACGCCTTGTTTATAACGAGGGGGTTACGGCACCATGAAGGGTGTTCGCCCGGTTCCGGACCGGGCGGGCGTCGCCCCCCGCGATGCCGTATTCCCGTTTGAGAACGCGATCCGTGACTTCTAATTCGCTCTCCGCAGCCACCCTCGCCCCCACCACCACAACCCAAACCGAATCCCCCCGCCGGTTCCTGCCCGAGGTGCAGGGGCTGCGTGCCGTCGCGGTCGCGCTCGTGCTCGTCTACCACGTCGACCACGACCTGCTGCCCGGCGGCTACGTCGGCGTCGACGTCTTCTTCGTGATTTCGGGTTTCCTGATCACGTCGCTGCTGCTGCGCGAGGCGCGCGATACGGGGCGGGTGTCGCTGGGGCGGTT
>NZ_BAAGYZ010000006.1:0-51438 GCF_054778995.1 Streptomonospora sediminis | reverse complement strand
GTACGGCCGCGGCGAAGAAGGAGGCGTTGGAGGCCGCCGGCGTCAAGGTCGGCAAAACCCCCTCGGAAACGGCCGGAATCGCCCGCTCGCTGTTCTAGCCGGATCACTGCTGATCATGCAGAATTACCCGGATTCAAAAACTGAGACGGGAATTTCTCCATGATCATCGCCGACTCACCTGAATGCACCAACGAGCAGTACCACTGAGCAGTACCCCAGCACCGCATTCGACCAGGGGAACGCTATGACCCTCATGCTCAAGCCCGGGACCGAATGGAACGCCCTCTACCAGCGCTGCCGTGCGATCGCCCCCGAGGCGTTCGCAGCCGACCGGGTGCACAACCACTGGGGCGGCCGGTGGCGCGCCGACGGCGAGCCGCGCCTGGCCGTCTCGCCCGTCGACGGCACCGAGATCGCCGGCCCGCCCATGGTCGGTGCCGACACCGCCGAGGCCGCCGTGCGCGCTGCGGCCGACCAGCACCGCACCTGGCGGGTCACCCCGCTGGCCGAACGCCGCGCCCGTGTGCGCGCCGCAGTCGAGGCTTGGCGCGAACACCGCGACACCCTCGCCCTGGCCCTGGTCTGGGAGATCGGCAAGTCCTGGCGGTTGGCCTGCCAGGACGTCGACCGCGCGATCTCCGGATCCGAGTGGTACCTGGAGCAGATCGAGGACATGATGGAGGGCCGGGCCCCGCTGGAGGGCCCGGTCAGCAACATCGCCAGCTGGAACTATCCGATGAGCGTGCTGGCCCACGCCATGTGCGTGCAGGCCCTGGCCGGCAACGCCGCCATCGCCAAGACCCCCACCGACGGCGGCCTGGTGTGCCTGACCCTGGCTGTGGCCCTGGCCGCCCGCGAAGGGCTGCCCTTCACCCTGGTCAGCGGCGGCGGGCGGAACCTGTCGCCGGTGCTGGTGCGCTCGCCGGAGATCGGCTGCGTGTCGTTTGTCGGCGGCCGCGACACCGGCGGCCAGGTCGCCACCGACCTCGCCGACCTCGGCAAACCGCACATCCTGGAGCAGGAAGGGCTCAACTGCTGGGGCGTGTGGGAGTACAGCGACTGGCAGACCTTCGCCGGCCAGGTCCGCAAGACCTTCGACTACGCCAAACAGCGCTGCACCGCCTACCCCCGCTTCGTCGTGCAGCGTTCCCTGTTCGACCGGTTCCTCGGCGCTTACTTGCCGGCCGTGGACGCGGTGCGGTTCGGTCATCCGCTGGCGGTGGCCGCACCCAAGGACCCGCTGCCCGACCTCGACTTCGGCCCGCTCATCAACGCCGCCAAGGCCAAGGACCTCACCGGCCAGGTGGCCGATGCCATCGCCGGCGGGGCGGTGCCGCTCTACCGCGGCTCGGTGGAGAACGCCCACCTGCTGCCGGGCCAGAACACCGACGCCTACGTGGCACCGGTGTCGCTGCTGGAGCCGCCGCGCTCCTCGCCGCTGTTCCACGCCGAACCCTTCGGCCCGGCCGACTCCATCGTGCTCGTCGACACCGAGGCCGAGCTGCTGGCGGCCATGAACGCCAGCAACGGCGCGCTCGTCTCCACGATCTCCACCGACGACCCCGACCTGGGTGCGCGGCTGGCCGGGGAGGTGCGCGCGTTCAAGGTCGGCATCAACCGGCCCCGCTCGCGCGGCGACCGCGACGAGATGTTCGGCGGTTGGGGAGCGTCCTGGCGCGGCGCCTTCGTGGGCGGCAGACTGCTGGTCCACGCGGTCACCCGCGGCCCGGCCGACGAGCGCGTGCCCGGCAACTTCCCCGACTACACGCTGGTACCCAAGGAACACGGCTGAGCGGTGCGCCGCCGCGGCGGCCGGGACACCGGCGTCCGGCGGCGCGGCGAGTGCCGCCGGGCACCGGGCCTGGGACAATGGCGGCCATGACGTCGTTGCACCTCGTCCAAGAACCCGAAGCCGACGCGCTGCTGGAATCGGAGCCGCTGGCGCTGCTGGTCGGCATGTTGCTGGATCAGCAAGTGGCGATGGAAGTTGCCTTCGCCGGGCCGAAGAAGATCGCCGACCGGATGGGAGGCCTCGACGCGCGCGCCATCGCCGGCGCCGACCCCGGGGAGTTCGCCGACCTGTGTGCCCAGCAGCCCGCCGTGCACCGGTTCCCCGGTTCGATGGCCGGGCGCATCCAGGCGCTGTGCGGCCACCTCGTCGAGCACTACGGCGGCGACGCGCGGTCGCTGTGGACCGCGGGCGGCCCCGACGGCCGCGAGGTGCTCAAGCGGCTCAAGGCCCTGCCCGGCTACGGCGACCAGAAGGCGCGCATCTTCCTGGCGCTGCTGGGCAAGCAATTCGGCCTGCAGGCCGCGGGCTGGCGCGAGGCCGCCGGGGCCTACGGCGAACCGGACGCGCGCCGCTCCATCGCCGATGTGGTCGACGAGCGGACACTGTCGGAGGTCCGCGCGTTCAAGAAGAGCGAAAAGGCGGCGAAAAAGGCCGGGAAACAGCAGTAGCCGGTCTGGCGTACGCCCGGGCCCGGCCGCAGGCCCTCAGCCATGCGCGGCGCAGGTTCGCCGCTTGGCACCGCCCGCTCGGCCGCCGGGCCGCCGCGGCCGGGAGACCGGGCGCCGGTTCGGCCGCCGGGGCCGGTGCGGGGAGAGTGTCGGGACCGGCCGGCGTCAGGGGGCTGATGCACGCCGGCCGGTCTCGCGCCTACCGGCCCGGTCGGCGGATTCACCCTGGGGCCGCCATCGGCGTCATCAACGCCGTCTCCAGGGTGATCCGGTGCCGGCCGGCGTAGACGTTCATCGAGGTGCCGCGCAGGAACCCGACCAGGCTCAGCCCCGACTCGGCCGCAAGTTCCACGGCCAGGGACGAGGGCGCGGAGACCGCCGCGAGCATGGGGATTCCCGCCATCAGCGCCTTCTGCGCGAGTTCGAACGAGGCCCGGCCCGAGACCATCAGCGCGCTGCCGCGCAGCGGCAGCCGGTCTTCGCGCAGGGCCCAGCCCACGAGCTTGTCCACCGCGTTGTGGCGGCCGACGTCCTCGCGCACCGCGAGCAGCTCCCCCTCAGGAGTGAACAGGCCGGCGGCGTGCAGCCCACCGGTGCGGTCGAAGACCCGTTGGGCCTCGCGCAGCCGGTCGGGCATTGCCGAGAGCACGGGCACGCCGAAGCGCACACCGTCCTCGGCGACCGACCAGTGGGCGACGGTGCGTACCGCCTCCAGGCTGGCCTTGCCGCACACCCCGCAGGAGGAGGTGGTGTAAAAGTTGCGTTCCAGCGACGCCTCGGGCGCCGGGACGTCCGGGGCCAGTGCGACGTCGAGCACGTTGTAGGTGTTGGAACCGTCGTCGGTGGCCCCGGCGCAGTAGCGGATGGTCGCGAGCTGGTCGGCCGCGGTGATGACACCCTCGCTCACCAGGAACCCCGCCGCCAGGTCGAAGTCGTGGCCCGGCGTGCGCATCGTGACGGTGAGCGGTCGGCCGTTCACCCGGATCTCCAGCGGTTCCTCGGCGACCAGGGTGTCGGCGCGCTCGCCGGCGGCGCCGTCCCGGATCCGCAGGATCCGCTCGCGGACCGTGACCCGTCCCATCAGCCTGCCCCTTTCGGAAAAAGCCCTCCGGTTGCCGTGTGCCCGGCGCGGTAGGCGGGCGGGAACCGGACGGGGAAACCCTTCCCAATCCGGCCCCGTTTCAGTCGTGGCGGCGGTCCCGAAAGGCCGCTCCCGCTGCGCCGGCCGCTCCGGTCAGTCGCGCCGCCGCTGCTGCACGTGCTGGAAGCCGAACCGCCCCTTGATGCACAGGTTGCCGTGCGTCACGGGGTTGTCGTGCGGCGAGGTGACCTTGACGATCTCGTTGTCCTGGACGTGCAGGGTGACGTTGCAGCCCACCCCGCAGTAGGTGCAGATGGTGGTGGTCTGGTCCTGGCGGTCCTCATCCCAGGTGCCCTCGTTGCGCATGTCGTACTCGGTGCGGAACGACAGCGCGCCGGTCGGGCACACCTCGATGCAGTTCCCGCAGTAGACGCAGGCGGAGTCGGGCAGCGCGAAATCGTGTTCGGTGGAGACCCGGGCGTCGAAGCCGCGCCCGGCGATCCCGATCGCGAACGTGTTCTGCCACTGCTCGCCGCAGGCGTCCACGCACTTGTAGCACATGATGCATTTGCCGTAGTCGCGCACGTAGAGGTCGTTGTCGACCTTGGTGGGCTGCTCGACGGTCTCGGCGACCGCGCCGTCGCCGACCTCGTGCTCGCCGGCGCGGCGGGAGTCGCGCTCGCCCAGCGGAGCGGGCTCCGACCGTGGACCGAACCGTTCCGGGCGGGCGTCGTAGCGCTCGTTCCACTCCGGAATATCGGGCGTGGTGGACAGGTCCACCGACGATCCCAGCAGCTCCAGCACCATCTTGCGGCTGTGGCGGACCCGTTCGGAGTCGGTGGCGACCGACATCGACTCCTCCACCTTGCGCGAGCAGGCCGGGACGAGCGTGCGCGATCCCTCGACCTCGACCACGCACACCCGGCAGGCGTTGCGGGGGGTAAGGGTGTCGCCGTAGCACAGGGTCGGCACGTCGGTGCCGACGGTTTCGCAGGCGTCCAGGATGGTCGCGCCCTCGGGCACGCGTACCTCTTGATCGTCGACGGTGATCCCGACCAGCCGGCGGGGCGCGTCAATGGCAACCGGTGTGCTCACCGGACCTCCTTCACGGTTGTCTCCTCCTGCGGGCCGAACACTCCCAGTCGGTCGATCGCCGACTCCACCGCGTTCCATGCGGTCTGGCCCAGACCGCAGATCGAGGCGTCGCGCATCGCCTCGCCCACCTCGCGCAGCAGCCCGAGGTCGGTGCGGCGGGGGCCCGTGCCCTGCGAGAGCCGCACCAGCGCCTCCTCCTGGCGGACGGTGCCCACCCGGCAGGGCACGCACTGGCCGCAGGACTCGTCGCGGAAGAAGGCCGCGATACGCACTAGGATCGCGGCCAGGTCGACGGTGTCGTCGAGCGCCAGCACGACGCCCGAACCCAGCGTGGCGCCGGCCTCGCGGGCACCCTCGAAGGTGAGGGGGATGTCGAGTTCGTCGCCGCGCACGAACCCGCCGGCGGCCCCGCCCAGCAGGACGGCGCGCAGTTGCCGCGCGGTGCCGTCGGGAGCGGTGCCGGTTCCGCCGCACATCGCGATCAGGTCGCGCAGGCTGGCGCCGAAGGGGACCTCGTAGACGCCGGGGCGCGCGACCGACCCCGAGACGCAGAACAGTTTGGGACCGGTGGAGCGGCCGGTGCCGATGGCCGCGTATCCGGGGCCGCCCATCAGCATGATCGGTAGCACGTTGACCAGGGTCTCGACGTTGTTGATGGCGGTGGGCTTGCCGAAGACCCCGCGTTCGACCGGGAAGGGCGGCTTGCTGCGCGGCTCGCCGCGCAGCCCCTCGATCGAGTTGAAGATCGCGGTCTCCTCGCCGCAGATGTAGGCGCCGGCGCCGCGCCGGATCTCGATGTCGAAGTCGAACCCTGAGCCGAGGATGTCGGTACCCAGCAGGTTGCGGCCGTGCGCCAGCTCGATGGCGTTCTCCAGCAGCGCCAGCGCCCGCGGGTACTCGCCGCGGATGTAGATGTAGCCCTTGGCGGCGTTGTTGGCGTAGCCGGCGATGGTCATCGCCTCGATCACCGCGAACGGGTCGCCCTCCATGAGCACCCGGTCCTTGAACGTGCCGGGTTCGCTTTCGTCCGCGTTGCAGATGACATAGCGCGGGGTCTCGGGGCGTTTGGCGGTGCCGTCCCATTTGCGCCCGGTGGGAAAGGCTGCGCCGCCGCGTCCGACCAGGCCGGAGTCGGTGACCTCGCGGATGACCCCGCTGGGGCCCAGGCGCAGGGCCTCGCGCAGTGCCGCGTAGCCGCCGTAGGCGCGGTAGTCGTCGAGGCTGGCGGGGTCGACCACGCCGATGCGGCGCAGCAGGACCAGGTCGGGGTCGCCGGCCTGGGGAACGGCCGCCGCGGCCGCCGGTTCGGGTGCGGGGCCGGGCAGGGTCTCGGTGGAGAAGGTGGCGCGGCGCCGGGGGCGTTTTCCGTTGGCCGAAGGGCCGTGGCCGTTGGCCGCGGCGGCTTGGGGGAGGGGGGCCGCGGCGCCGTCCGCGGCAGGCTCGGCGGTGGTCGCGGCCGGGTCGGGAGCGAGGTCGGCCGCGTCGGCCGGGGCGGCGACGCTGTAGCGGGGCGGGTCGCCGGCCTCCAGTGACAGGGCGGCCGGGGCTCGTTCGCACAGGCCCAGGCACGGGCTTTCGTGCCAGGTGAGCCGTTCGCCCTCGCTGCCCGGCGGGCCGGCGCGTTCGGTCAGTGCCGCGCAGACCTGTGCCGAGCCCTTGGCGGCGCAGGCGATGTCGGTGCAGACGTGCACCACCCGGCGCGGACGCTCCTTGAGCGAGAACATGGCGTAGAAGGACGCGACGCCGTAGGCCTCGGCCGGTGGAATGGTGAGTCGGCGGCAGATGTAGTCGAGCGCGGCGGGGCTGATCCAGCCCACGCGGTCGTTGACGGCGTGCAGGGCCGGCAGGAGCAGGTCGCGCCTACCGCGGGCGGTGTGGCCGCCTGCGGCGAAGCGCAGGTCGCCGGCCTGGCGCGTGCCGCCGTCCCACCCCGACTCCGGCGGGCCCAGGACGGCGTCCACGGCCGCGCGCTCGGTGTCTTCCGGCACAGCATCCAGGAAGTGCAGGTCCACGTCCCCGGTCACCTCGAATCATGTAAGCCAGGTCACAGACTTTGTATACGGGCTACAGTATGCCTGTGGTGCTGGCGGGGGCAACCCCCGCCGCGCCCGGGTTCGCCCCGGCGGCGCGGCGGTCGCAGAACAGATACGCAACGTAATCGGCGCAGCCGTGCGCAGCGGCGGCCGCCCCGTCGTGCGGGCGGCCGCCGGCGCCCCGGGTACCGGGTGGCGAACAGGGCACCCGGGAGGCGGCCGGGACGCGGCGGCCCCGGCCGCGGACCGCGGCGGTCACGGAGTTCAGGGCGCTGCCGGCTGCGGCGTGCGGCCGGCCGCCCCATCGGCACCCACGGCGCTTTCGGCGATCCGCTCGACGCGCACGGCCGCCGCCTTGTACTCGGCGGTTCCCGCGACGGGGTCGGTGGCGTCGATGGTCAGCAGCTGGGTGTCGGTCTGGTCGGGGAAGTGGAACGTCATGAACACCAGCCCCGCGCGCATCTGCGGTGCGACCGAGGCCGGTACCAGCACCGATCCCCGGCGCGAGGTGACCCGCACGGTCTCGCCGTCGGCGATGCCCAGCCGCCGGGCGTCCTCGGGCGAGATGTCCAGCAGCTCACCGCGGCGCATGGGCGAGGAGAACCCGCTGGTCTGCACACCGGTGTTGTAGTCGTCCAGTCGGCGGCCCGTGGTCAGGCGCAGCGGGTAGTCGTCGTCGAGCAGGTCGACCGGCGGCGAGTGCCCCACGATGCCGAAGGGGGCCGGTTCGCCGCGTTCGGCGGGGTCGGCCGACCACAGCCGGGAGTGCAGGAACGTCGGCTCCAGTGTGTCCTCGGAAAAACAGGGCCACTGGATGCCCTGCAGCTCCTCCAGCCGCTGGTAGCTCATGCCGCGGTGGATGGGCGAGAGGCTGCGCAGCTCGTCCCAGATCTCCTCGGCGCTGGGCCGCTGCCAGGCGTGGCCCAGGCGCTCGGCGAGATCACACATGATGGCGATGTCGTCGCGCGCCCCCGGAGGCGGGTCCAGCGCCTTGCGCACCAGTTGGACGCGGCGCTCGCTGTTGGTGAAGGTGCCGTCGGACTCGCACCACGAGGCGCTGGCCGGAAGTACGACGTCGGCCAGTTCGGCGGTTTTGGTCAGGAAGATGTCCTGCACCACCAGGTGGTCCAGCCGCTGGAGCCGGCGGGTGGTGGTGAAGGTCTCGGGCTCGGACTGCACCGGGTTCTCGCCGATGATGTAGAGCGAGTTGAGCTCGCCCTCGTCCATCGCCTCGAACATCTGGGTCAGGGTCCGGCCCTTGCGGGGCTGGATGGGGGAGTTCCACACCGCTTCGAAGCGCGAGCGGACCTCGGCGTCGAGGATGTCCTGGAACCCGGCCAGCCGGTCGGGGATGGCGCCCATGTCGCCGCCGCCCTGCACGTTGTTCTGCCCGCGCAGCGGCTGCAGTCCGGAGCCGTAGCGGCCCACGTGCCCGGTGAGCAGCGAGAGGTTGATCAGCGCCTTGACGTTGTCGGTGGCGTTGTGGTGTTCGGTGATGCCCAGGGTCCAGCAGAGCTGGGCGCGCTCAGCGGTGGCGTAGGTGTGGGCCAGCTCGCGGATGGCCTCGGCGGGCACGCCGGTTTCGGCCTCGGCCGCGGCCAGGGTCCAGGGCTCGACCAGTGCGCGGTACTCCTCGAAGCCGCTGGTGCCGCGCCGGATGAAGGTCTCGTTGGCCAGGCCGGCGTGGATGATCTCGCGCCCGATCGCGTGGGCCAGCGGGATGTCGGTGCCGACGTTGAGCCCCAGCCAGCGGTCGGCCCACTGCGCCGAGGATGTGCGGCGGGGGTCGACGACGAACAGCCGCGCCCCTTTGCGCACGCCCTTGAGCACGTGCTGGAAGAAGATCGGGTGGGCCGCGCGCGGATTGCCGCCCCACACGATGATCAGATCGGTGTCTTCGGCCTCGACGTAGGAGGAGGTTCCCCCGCCCGACCCGAAGGCGGCGGAGAGCCCGGCTACGCTGGGTGCATGGCAGGTGCGGTTGCAGGAGTCGACGTTGTTGGTGCCCATCACGACGCGGGTGAACTTCTGGGCCATGAAGTTCATCTCGTTGGTGGCGCGGGCGCAGGAGAGCATTCCGAAGGAGTCGGGGCCGTGCCGGTCGACACTGGCGCGGAATCCGGCGGCGGCGCGGTCGAGGGCCTCGTCCCAGGAGGCGGGGCGCAGTTCGCCGTCCTCGCGCACGAGCGGGCGGGTAAGGCGTTCGTAGCTGATGGGCTGGCGGTCGTCCGATCGCATCTTCTCAGGCCTCGCTTGGGTCTCGTGGCCGCTGCGCTTGCGCGCAGAGAAAAGGTAATGGAAACGCGGATAGCGGCGATATTGTCTACAGTATGCTCCGGTCGACTGCGGCGGGCAAGGGGCGGCGCGCCGGAGTGGCGGGTGCGCTGGAGTGCGGTGGCACGCCCCGGCGGTCCGGGCCGGGATGGTCCGGGTCCTCAGGCCGCGGGGGCCGGTGCGGCCGCCATCGCCCAAGCGGCGTTGCGCGCCGCGCTGCCGTCGGCCAGCCGGGCGTTGAGCAGCTTGGCCACCGAGTCGACGGTGCGCAGGGTGGGCACCGGCGCGCCGACCAGGCCGGCCAGCTCCACTACGGCGGTGAGGATGACGTCCAGCTCCATGGGCCTGCCGCGCTCGACGTCGTGCAGGGTGGAGGTGCGGTGGTCGCCCGCCCGTTCGGCGCCGGCCAGGCGGCGCTCGACCGAGATCTGCGGGTGCACGCCCAGGCGCTGGGCCACCTCCAGGGTCTCGCTCATCATCGCCCGCGCCAGTTCGCGCGAGGAGCGGTCGCGGCAGATCTGGGCCATGGTCGAGCGGGTCAGTGCGCTGAGGGGGTTGAACGTGATGTTGCCCATCAGCTTGATCCAGATGTCCTCGCGCAGCTCCGGCTCGACCGGGCACTTCAGCCCGCCCGCGACCATGGCGTCGCTGAAGTCGCGGCAGCGCTGGGACAGGCTGCCGTCGGGCTCGCCGATGGAGAACCGGGTGCCCTCCAGGTGGCGGATGACGCCCGGCCCTTCGATCTCGGTGGCCGCATAGACCACGCAGCCGATGGCGCGTTCGACCGGGATCGCCCGGCTGACCGCGCCCTGGGGGTCGACCGTGTGCACCCGGTGGCCGGCCAGCGGTCCCGTGACCCCGTGGAAGTACCACCAGGGGATGCCGTTCTGCGCGGCGACCACCGCGGTGTTCGGCCCCATCAGCGGGCGCAGGATCGGCCCGCAGGCGGCGTAGTGCTGGGCTTTGAGTCCCAGAAAGACGATGTCGACCGGTCCGATCTCGCGGGGGTCGCTGGTGGCGTGCGGCCGCGCGGTGAAGTCGCCCCGGTCGCTGAGGACGCGGACGCCGTTGGACCGCAGTGCCTCCAGGTGGGGCCCGCGGGCGATCAGGTGGACGTCGGCTCCCGCGCGGTGCAGGGCCGCTCCCGCGTAGGCGCCGATCGCGCCGGCGCCGAGGATGGCGATTCTCATACTGTGCTCCGTTCTCTCGCCCGAACGAATTTGTATACAGTATTCTGAGCGCGTGCCAGAGGCGTAGGGGTCTCGGCGGAAAAGGAACGGGCGAATGCGGGTGAACAGCAAGTTCCCGCGTTCTTCTCTGTACCGGATTCCGCCCGCAGAGGGGGCAGGGGCCTCTGCGGCCACCGCATCGCCAGGTGCGCTCCGCGCGATCGCGGGTCTGCGAGCCGCCCGCAGGCCCGCGGCCGCCGCCCTGAGCGCAGGCTTGCGGGATTTCGTAGACTGTCTACATCATGCAGTCCAGTAAGCCTGAAATTGTGCGACGGGC
The DNA here is from genome assembly GCF_054778995.1 of Streptomonospora sediminis. NCBI lineage: Bacteria > Bacillati > Actinomycetota > Actinomycetes > Streptosporangiales > Nocardiopsidaceae > Streptomonospora > Streptomonospora sediminis. The sequence goes on along the minus strand of NZ_BAAGYZ010000006.1, from coordinate 40,989 downwards.
GGGAGCGGCGCAATGACCACACAGCCGTTGAAGGCCGCGCTGAGCGGGCGGGTGCAGCGGCCCGTCCCCCTGCGCGAGGCGGTCTATGAGACCCTCCTCAACCTCATCATCACCCGGGAGTTCCCACCCGGCCGGCACCTCGTCGAGAGCGAGCTCGCCGAACAGCTCGGCGTCTCGCGCCAGCCGGTGCGCGAAGCGCTGCAGCGGCTGAGCAACGAGGCCTGGGTCGACCTGCGGCCCGGCTACGGAGCCTTCGTACACACCCCCACCGAGAGCGAGGCCGACCAACTGCTCGCAGTGCGGGCCGTGCTCGAAACCGAGGCCGCCAAGCTGGCCGCCGCCACCGCCTCCGCGGCACAGGTCGGCGAACTGCGCGAGCTGTGGCGCGCCGGGGTCGCCGCGGTCGAGGACGCCGACGTCGACTCCGTCGTCACCGCCAACGCCGACTTCCACCGCGGCGTCATCGAGGCCTCCGGCAACCGGGTCCTGGCCGAGCTGGCCGCACAGGTCGACCGCAGAGTGCGCTGGTACTACGCACCCATCGCGCGCTCACGCGGCATGGCCTCCTGGGACGAGCACGCCGGCATCATCGACGCTATCGCCGCGGGCGAACCCGATCAGGCCGCCCGCCTGATGAACGACCACACCGAACGCACCCGGCTCACCTACCACGACAAGATCGACTCCGGCGGCTGAGACCCGGCCGCTCGCGCGCGCCGGGCGGCCGCGGCCCGGCGCGCGCGAGCGTGCGCGCAGGGCCGCAGCCCGACCGGGCCGGGCATGCTAAACGTGGTCGCGCGGGATCACCGTGTTCCACGTGCGCGCGGTTACCCGGTCGCCGCCCTCGTAGGCGTCCAGCATGGCGTTGATGTGGAAGGCCTCGGGCGTGGCGGTCAGCTCGGTCCTGGTGACCGTCTCCACGTCCCACCCGCCGCGCTTGAACCGCATATGCCACTCGGTGGTGCCCTTCGGCGAGGTGAAATCGTCGCCGCGCACGGTGTAGACCTCGTCGGCTCGCCGGGTGACCTCCAGGTCGATGTCGTCGAAGCGGACCGTGCCCAGATCCTTGACAACCCGCAGCGACGACTCGTAGGTGACCAGGTCTCGTTCCACCGTCCACTGCTGGTCGCCCAGCGCCACGTGCGTGCTCTGCAGCGGGGGTGTCCCTTCGGCCTCGTCGAAGGGCTGCAGTGCGACCTCGTCGGCGCTGTCGCTGGGGCGGACCGGCAACACCAGCGTGCTGTTGCCCTCCAGCACCACCGTGAGCAGTACCGGCTCCGGCGGCGGCCAGGCCAGCGGCCAATAGGAGGTCGACACCGATATCCGCAGCCGGTGCCCCGGCGGGAACGCCTGGGCCACACCGTTCAGCGCCACGGCGGCCCGGTAGCGCCGCCCCGGCTCCAGCTCCCGGGCCTCGGCGTGGTCGGCGGAATGGGTCAGGTTGAGCAGCCCGTAGGTCACCCGGGTGGCCCGCCCGTCGGGGGCCACATCGGACAGGCGCACACACACCATCGCCACCGGCCGGTTGACGGTGAACTCCAGGTTGGCCACCGGTGAGCCGAGGATCTCCAGCCGCTCGGTGAGCACGTCGCTGTCGAAAACCAGCGACCCGCCGTCGTCCTCGCGCTGGTCGTAGGGCAGGTCCGGCGGCGCGTTGTAGGAACACCACTTGCCGGCGTACTGGCCCACGGTCAGCGGCGACTCCACTGAGGCGGTGTCGTATCCGGCCTCGTCTCCGGGCTCGGCGATGCGGTCGGGCAGCAGCGCGTGGGTCTGGCGGCGGATCCGCGGCGAAGGCCAGCGGGGCTCGCCCACCCACCGGCCGGGGCGCTCCTCGTAGGCGGTCGAGGGCGGCACGCTCTCCTGCATCCAGGTGCGCACCATCGGCTCGTCCATCACATTGTTGTCGGCGCCCTTGAGCCAGCGGTCCCACCAGCGCACGCACTGCTGCAGGAAACCGATGGCCGGACCCGGCACACCCAAGTGGGGGTACTTGTGCGACCACGGGCCGATCAGCCCCAGCCGCGGCACCTCCAACCCTTCCATCAGCCGGAACACCGCGTTGGAGTAGCCGTCGGCCCATCCGCTGACGGCCATCACCGGCACGCGGATCGCGGAGATGTCCTCGCACACCGAACCGTGCCGCCAGTAGTCGTCGCGCAGCTGGTGGCGCAGCCAGGTATCCAGCCACAGCCCGCTGCCGTCCAGCCGCTCCTGCCACATCGTGCGCCAGCGCTCGCCGACCACGGCCGGATCGGGCGGGCACGACGTGTAGGCGAACATCGTGGAGGCCCACGAGAGGTTGTCGCCCAGCAGGCACCCGCCCATGTAGTGCACGTCGTCGGCGTAGCGGTCGTCGGTCGAGCACACGGTCACGATCGCGCCCAGGCTCTCCGGCCGGCGCGCGGCGACCTGGAGCGCGTTGAACCCGCCCCAGGAGATGCCCATCATCCCCGTTGTGCCCGAGCACCAGGGCCGGGCCGCCAGCCAGGCCAGCACCTCCTCGGCGTCGCGCAGCTCCTGCTCCAGGTACTCGTCCTGCAGCACGCCCTCGGAGTCGCCGCTGCCGCGCAGGTCCACCCGCGCGCAGGCATAGCCGTGCCCGGCCAGGTAGGGGTGGATGGTGGAGTCGCGCAGCGCGGTGAGGTCGCGCTTGCGGTAGGGGATGAACTCCAGGATCGCCGGTACCGGCTCCTCGGCGGTTTCGGGCCGCCAGATCCGGGCGGCCAGCCGCGTGCCGTCGGACATGGGGATCTCGACCGCCCGGTCCTCGGCGACCTTGTGGGGCAGTGCCGTGACGTGGTGCATGCGGCTTCTCCCTTCTCACTGGGCCCCTGCGGCCTCGGGCTCCTCGACTTCGAACGGCAGCCGGGCCAGACACAGTTCGTAGGCGCGTTGGAGGCCCTCGGTCTCCTGGGCGCCCGTGTAGACCACGGCCAGCACGTAGCTGTAGCTGTCCTGGCCCTCCAGGTCCGATAGCCGGTCTCCCTGGTTGGCGAGGATCTCCGCCGTAGTGCCGGGGATATCGCGCGCCATGGCGGCGACGTCGTCCTCGTCAGGGGCAATGCGTACGATGCCGTCGGTGAAGCGGCGCAGGAACCACTTGGCCGCCACGGGGTGTTCGCCGCCGCCGTGCTCCATCGCGGGCTCGCGGCCGAGTGCCAGTTCGATGGCGTAGGCGTGGTTGGGGCGGCCGTCGACGTAGGCCATCAGTTCGGCGTGGGACTGGGAATGGCGGGGATTGACCTCCAAGAGCCGGATCCGGTCGGTCTCGGGGTCCCAGAAGTACTCGATGTTGAAGGCGGTGCAGTCCAGCCCCATCTGGACGACGACGCGGTCGGATATCTCGCGCACCCGATCCACGATGGAGCCGGGAAGGTCGGAGGGGTACTGGTAGCGGAGGAAGCTGGCGGTATCGGGATAATTGAGGGAGTCGATCACGCCGTAGGAGTAAGGGGTGCCTCGGTAGACGTAGCCCTCGACGGTCAGTTGGCGGCCGGTGACCTCCTCCTCGGCCAGGCAGGCCGTGCCGCCGGCGTGGGCGACCGCGTCGGGCAGCCGAACCTGTTCCAGTACCCACTCGAACGGTACGCCCAGTTTGCCGGCGCCGTCCCGGATGCTCGCCAGCGCTCCGCGGAACCCTTCGTCGTCCTCCACGCGGAAGGCGAGGTCGGAGGAGAATCCCTTGACCGGTTTCAACCACATCGGGTAAGCCACCTGCTCAGGCGGCTGCTCGGAATCGAAAGGCACCTCGGCGAAACCGGGCAGTTCGTCGATCACCTTGGCCTGCTCCAAGCGGCTCCAGTACTTGTGTTCGCACTTGACGACCGCCTCCAGCGGCGCGGAGGGCAGTCCCCGCTCCGCGCACAGGATCGGTACCAGGGTGCTCACCGGAAAATCCCAATAACCAATGATCGCGTCGACCGATCCGTCGAAAGCGTCCAGCTCAGCGCGGGCCTCGGCGAGCACCGCACTCAGGTCCAAGTCGGGCTCGTGCAGGCGTTCCAGACTGAGCAGCGGGTGGAACCGGTACTCGGACACCCCGGGGATGGCCTCAAAGGTTCGGCGGTTGTGCTCGTCCATGCCGAGCACAAAGACGTTCTCGCTCATCTCACACCCCTTTCACGGCCTCGGCGGTGCGCCTACCCGCCCAGCGCGCGGATGCGATGTGCGGTCGCCGCCGATCGGCGCCCCGGTGCTCGGCGCCGGGCGGCGCGGCCCGCTCCGGCCTGCCGTGGCGGCATCGGCGGCGCCCGGCTCGGGCGCGGGGCCGTCCTAAGCTAGGCATATGGCGCACCGACACCCAAGCAAGCTCAACGCCGAGCACGTGACCCACCCCGGTGCCCGGCGCCTACTCAAGGCCGAATTGGCCAACTGCGCCGACTGCCGCGCCAACGGCGACGCCGTCGCGCTGGCCGACCCCGGGGTCCTGGAGTCGCTGCTGCACGGATTCGTGCTCAAGCGGGCCGAGCAGTGGCGCAACCGCCACTCCCGCTACCCAGTCACGCTCTACGATCTGGCGCCGCCCGACGAGGTGGCGTTCCTGCACATCCCCACTCGCGAGGTCGTGCGCCTGTGCGTGGTCGAGGGGCGCGCAGGCGACCGCGTCGATACCGCGGGAGCACTCGCCGAGCTGGGCAACCTCACCGAGGGCGACAGCGCGCGGGTGCTGGGCGACATCATCGACGGCATCCTCGAAGACGAGGGCTGAGCCCCGCGCTCCTGCTGCCTGCGGCGGCTCCACCGCCGGTGCCCCCAGCGGCGCGCGGGCGCGGCAGCGGCGGGATCGCGAAAAAGTGCCCCAACTGGATTTCGGTTGTATCACGATCCCGGTGTGGAAGTTAAGGCGGTCAGCGCCGCCCGTACCTGGTCACGGGCGGCTGCTCTGCGCCGTCGCAGGCGCGCGCAGCGCAATGCGGAGCCCCCGACCGGCGGCTCGACCGCGTGCTGCGGTGCCCTGGCGGATGGGTCCAGGGGTGCGGCATCGTATGCTGCCCTGACGGACTCCGAGACCCGGAGCGCCCTGGCCGGGGTTTCGGTATGTCCAAAGGCGGTCGCTCTTACAAGTCCGCATCGGGCGGGATCCACTGCTGATCCACCGTGTACCGATGGAACCGCGACGGCCTTTAGCGCATCAGAACGGCAGCATCATCGAGACACCCAAGCGGCGCTGACCAGCGCGCGCTCAAGGGCATTTCCGGGGAGGAAACAGACATGAGTTACGGTCCGTCAGGGGGCCAGCCGCCATACGGCAGTGGAGGATGGGGAGCACCACCGCCCCAGCCGCCGACGGGCCCGCCCCCGCCGCCGCCCTCTGGCCCCCCGCCCGGCAATGGTTCCTACGGCCCTCCGCCGCCCCCGCCCGGCCCGCCCGGGCCTCCCGGCGGCGGTGGCTATGAGGAGCCGGCCAGCAAGGGCAGCGCCATCGGCGCCATCATCGCCAACGTGATCGGCCTGTGCCTGTGCTTCGGCGGCACGCTGATCGGCCTCATCCTGGCGATCATCGGTCTGACCATGGCCGAGAGCAACCCCAAGGCCGCGCGCATCTGCACGATCATCGCCTGGGTCTACTTCGGCTTGGCGCTGGTCCTCGGCATCATCTGGTGGGTCGTCTACGGGATCGCCCTGTTCTCGGCGGACACTTCCTACTCGACTTACTAGAGGTCAGTAGTCCGGGACTGCCTCCCAGCGGGCACCGCAGCCCGAACCCACAGCTCAGCGCCCCGGCCCGGCTCCCAGCAGCCGAGCCGGGGCGTTCGTGTGCGCACCGCCGGAGATCGGGCGCCGCCCGCAGCAGCGGAGCGCGGCGGGCATGCGGCCACCAGAGCGCGATCAGCGCTCCAGCGACGCCCGGACGATCACGCGCAGCTGCTCGACGATGTCGGCGCGGTCGCGCTCGAAACCCGGGCCGCTCAGTGTGCCGGGGTCGGCTGAGTCGACCTCCAGCACCGGGGTCAGCACGTGCCCGGCCGGGATGTTGCGGCCGGTGGCATCGCGCAGCAGCGTGTTGCGGTAGGCGACCTCGTTGCACACGTAGTCGCCGCCCCCGCCCGCCAGTACCCGCGCGCCGGGAGTCGGACCGCCGGAGGCGGCCACCGGCTCGGTCGCGCCCGCCGGGACCTCGGTCACCCCGGTGTTGTCAAACACCTCGAAACGCCCGCCGCCGTGTTCCAGGATCGCCCCGCGCGGCAGCGAAGAGGCGGTCCACTCCGGCATCGGGTCGAGCGTGGGCGCCTGCCGCGGCGGCGGTACGGGCCCAGGCGCGCTCACCCGCTCGTTGTCGGGCTCGGATCCGCGCCGTCCGGCGTTGTAGAGCTGCAGGTCGAAACGGTTCGTGCTGCCCTGGCTGAGCGTGATCACCGCATCGGCGGCCACCGTGCCCGCACCGGGGGAGTAGTGCGGCGCCAGCGCCCGCTCCACCATGCCCCCGGTCAGGTCGCGCCACCGGGTCGGGAAGATCGCGGTGCGCACCGCGGCGCGGCGGCCTCCCACATCGAAGCCCGTCCCGTGCAGGCTCAGCGCTGCGGCGCCGGTCGGATTTGAGCGGCGCACGTCCTCGTCGAGGCCGCAGGGGTCGAACCCGGTGACGATCACCCGCAGCAGCTTGTCGTCGGGTGGGAAGACCAGGTCGTCGTGGCCGCGCGAGGCGCGCTCCAGCCGGTCGGCCAGTCCCGCTCGGACACCGGGGTCCACCGCAAAGGACGGCTTCCAGTCGCGCAGCCGCGCGCTCAGGGTCAACCGCGCCCAGTACAGGAAGCGGTCGTCGGCGACACCGTCGCTCTGGCGCACCGCCTCGGTCCACAGCCGCCGCCCGTGCGAAGCGACGACCCCCTCGGCCTCCTCCGCGCCCGCGGCCGAAGCGAGGTCGGCGGCGAACAGGGGAGCCGCGGCCGCAAAGCCGGAGCGGCGCAGGATGGCCTGCGGCGCCGCGAAGGCGGTGCGGGACTCTTCGACGGTCATGGCGTGGCCCTCATCTGTGTTGCGGCGTGCGGCCCCCGCCCGGGCGGGGGAGACGCCGCGCCTCCTCCCAGGTATAGCGCGGCCGGGTTCGTGCCGAAGCGGTCACCATAGGCCCCGCCCACGACACCGCCGTGCAGGTGTACATCCACCGGCGCCGCGGAGGCGGGTGCAGGCTCCGGCCGCCAGCCTCCCACAGACACCGCGCGCTCCGACGCGGCACCCGGGCGGGCCCCTGCGGCCTGCGGTTAGCGGCGCCCGGGCGCGGGAACATGTCCCCCTGCCCGCAACCGGACTCTCAACGAGTCCCCCTGCCCGCAACCGGACTCTCAACGAAGAGAGAGCGACATGGCTGCCCTACCCACCACCGAACACCTGCTGCAGCGCGCCACCGCCGCTCTGCACCGCTGCGGTGCCGAACCCTCCGGCGGGGCCGCCGGCTCCGGACACCCCGCCCGCACCCCCGTCACCGGCGAAGCGCTGCTCCAGCTCGCCCCCAGCGGCGCCGCAGAGGCCGACCAGGCCGTCGCCACCGCCGAGTCGGCGTTCCGCCGCACCTGGCGCGACACACCGGCGCCCGAGCGCGGCCACCTCGTGCGGCGGTTCGGCGAACTCCTGCGCGAACACAAGCAGGACCTCGCCGACATCGTCACCGTCGAAGCCGGCAAGATCGGCTCCGAGGCCGCCGGCGAGGTCCAGGAGATGATCGACATCTGCGACTTCGCCGTGGGCCTGTCCCGCCAGCTCTACGGCCGCACGATGGCCTCGGAACGGCCGGGCCACCGGCTGATGGAGACCTGGCACCCGCTGGGCGTCGTCGGCGTCATTACCGCCTTCAACTTCCCCGTCGCGGTGTGGTCCTGGAACACCGCGGTCGCCCTGGTGTGCGGAAACACCGTCGTATGGAAGCCCTCCGAGCTCACCCCGCTCACGGCGCTGGCCTGCCACGGGCTGCTGATGCGCGCCGCCGCCGATGTCGGCGCCCCCGCCGACGTCCACCAGGTCCTGCTGGGCGGGCGCGACCTCGGAGAACGGCTTGCCGACGACCCGCGGGTGGCCCTGCTCAGCGCTACCGGCTCGGTGCGCATGGGCCGCGAGGTCGCCCCGCGCGTCGCCGCCCGGCTGGGGCGCTACCTGATGGAGTTGGGCGGCAACAACGCCGCCATCGTCGCGCCCTCGGCCGATACCGACCTCGCCCTGCAGGGCGTCGTCTTCGGCGCGGCCGGCACGGCCGGACAGCGCTGCACCACCCAGCGGCGCCTCATCGTGCACGAGGACATCGCCGAGGAATTCACCGGGCGCGTTGCCGAAGCCTACGGAAAACTCCGCGAACGCATCGGCGACCCCTTTGCCGAGGACACCCTCGTCGGCCCGCTGATCGGCGAGCGCGCCCACCGGTCGATGGGCCAAGCGCTGCAGGCGGCCGCCGACCAGGGCGGCACGGTGCTCGCCGGCGGCGCGCGCCGCCTCGCCGACGAGGCGCCGTCGGCCTACTACGTGGAACCGGCGCTGGTGCGCATGCCAGGACAGAGCCCCATCGTGCGCGAGGAGACCTTCGCGCCGATCCTCTACGTGCTGACCTACCGCACCTTTGACGAGGCGCTGGAACTGCACAACGGTGTTCCCCAGGGCCTGTCCGGGTCCGTGTTCACCCGCGACCAGCGCGAGGCCGAGCGGTTCTGTTCGGCGGCGGGGTCCGACTGCGGAATCTCCAACGTCAACATCGGCACCTCCGGCGCCGAGATCGGCGGCGCCTTCGGCGGCGAGAAGGCCACCGGCGGCGGGCGCGAGTCCGGCTCCGACTCCTGGCGCGCCTACATGCGCCGCGCCACCAACACCCTCAACTACTCCGCGGATCTGCCCTTGGCCCAAGGGGTGAGCTTCCTCTAGGGCGGCCCCGGCGCCATGCCGCACCCGCTCGCGGCCCACCGGGCGGCGGGTCGGCGCGGGCGGCGCCCGGTTCGGTGGAAGAAGGGGGCCGACGCGGCAGGAGGTCCGGGTGCCGCGCCGACCGGACTACTGGACCGGGCCGACAGCGCACCGCGGCCGGCCCCGGCCCGGCCTGCGCTCCGTGCCCTGTCCGGCGGGCTGTCGGCCTGCTACCCGCATCCGCGCGCCCGCAACACATCCGATCCGGTGCGCGCCGCGGCCACCGGCCCGCCTGCCCGCCGGCCGCGGTGCGGCTCAACCTTCGGGTACGGCCTCGCCGCGCAGCCGGGCCTGCAGGCAGGCCGCGGTGTGTACCAGCACCCGGCACCGCGCGAACTCCACCGGGGTGAACGCTACGGCGCTGCGGTGTATCAGCAGCACACCGCCCCGCGGCGCGACCAGCGACATCACCGTGCCCCGCAGGTCCTCGGCAGCCAGCCCCGGCGGGGGAGCGTCCCGATGCTCGACGCTGTCGGCGCCCGAGACCGACGCAAGCACCGCCGGCAGATCCACCCGCCCCGCGATCAGCCCGGCCAGCAGCGACAGTGCGCGGGCGGTGGTGTCGCTGAGGTCGTGCACGTCGGCCGGCTCCACCACCGGGTGCCGCCCGCCCGCCCGCGACGCCGCCTCGCGCAGGTGGTCGGCGCCCACATCGGCGGGCGCCGTCACATACAGCTCGTCGATCGCCTCGTCCCCGCCGGGATGCACCTGCAGCAGTCTTATATCCACCCCGCGCCGCGCCATCTGCGCGGTCAGCGCGGCAAGCCCGCCGGGCACATCGTCCACGGCCACCCGCACCCGCCAGAGCCGCTCGCGGTCCCGCGGATCCCCGCCGAGCGGCCCCGGCTGCGCACCGCCGCAGCCGCCTCCCGGCGCCCGCGCCCCGCCGGCGGCCCCGTCGGCGCGGCCCCTTGCGCGCACCGCGCGGTGCGACCGCCACCGGTGCAGCGTGGAGGCCGCCATTAGCGCCGCGCCCGCCGCGGCCAGCATCCAGCCGCCGTGGTCGCTGTGCCCCAGCGACAGCACCAGCAGGTGCGCGGCTCCGGCCGCGAGCAGCAAACTGCCGACATCCACCATCTCCTGGCCGAGGAAACCCCGCGGAGCCGGCGCACCCAGCACGCCCTCCGCCCGCCGTCCCCGGCCCGCTCCCCAACGTGTTCGACCCATGCCGACAACGGTGCCCAACGCGCGTTGCGCCGGATCGACGCCCTGTGACAGTGCGGTAACGGATGGCCGTGACGCCCGCCACCCCACCCCCATGCGCCACGCCGCGGCGGGGGGTGAGACACCCGCCCCCGCAGGGTGGGGCAGGCTGAGAAGTGTGGAACCAGGAGGAACCGGTCCCCAACGGGGCGGCACAGAGCGGCCGGCCGCGCTTGGGCCCACGGCGCGCAGGCCCGTGGACCTGCTCGTGGCGGCGGTCGGCGCGCTGGTCATCGCGGCCGTACTGCTCATCGTCCGCCTGACCACCGACGCAGGCGAGGGCGCTTACCCCGACGAACTGCGCACCCTGCTGCCGCCCTCGGTGTTCGCCCTGGTCGCGGGCATCGCCAACCTTACCGTCATCGTGCTGATCGCCACCACCGCGGTCGAGCGGCTGCTGCGCCGCGAGTTGCGCCAAACCGTCCGGGCATTGGCTGCGGCGGCCTGCGGCTACGGACTGACCGGCGCGGTCAACGCCACCGTGCATGCGCTGACCCCCAGCGGCGGCCTGCCGGAGGCGCTGCTGGCCCCTGCGTCGGCGAGCCTGTTCACCTCCCCGCTGCACGCCTACCTCGCCGCCGCGATCGCCTACGTACGCGCGCTGCCGTTGGGCCACCTGCCGCGCGTGCGGGCGGCGATGTGGACCGGTATCGCGGTGACCTCGGTGTCGGTGCTGCTGGGCGGGGTCACCGCCGTGCTGTCTCTGCTGCTGACCGTCCTGCTCGGCTGGACCTGCGCGGCGGTGGCCGCCTACGCCGTCGGCGTGTCGCGGCCGGTGCCGGTCACCGGGCGCCTGGTGCGCGAGCTGCGCCGCTTCGGCTGGGAACCGCTCGGCGTGACCCCTGTGGGCGCCGACGCCGAAGGCCACCTGCGTTTCGCGGTGGACACCACCGACAGGCGCCTGGACGTGCTCCTGTTCCGTTCCGAGGACACCACCGGGGTGTGGAAGCGGTTGCTGGCCGCGGCCATGCTGCGCGGCCCCGCCGCACCCTCGGTGCTGCTGGGCGTGCAGCGGCGGGTCGAGCATGCCGCGCTGATGGACTTCACCGCCCGCACCGCCGGCGCCGCGGTCCCGCGCGTGCTGGCAGTGGGCGAGCTGGGCCTGGGCGCCGTCGCGCTGGTGGCCGAACACGTCCCGCTGCGCACCCTCGACGACACCGGCACCGCCGAGCTGACCGCCACCGCCCTCGACGAGATCTTCGCCGAACTGGCCCTGCTGCACCGCAACCGGATCACCCACGGCAACCTGCACGGCGCCACCGTTGGCCGCCGGCTCGACGGGCGGGTGGTTTTCACCGGGCTGGCCGGCGGCACCGTCGCTGCGCCGCCGCTCAAAGAGTCGCTGGACGTGGCCGCGCTGGTGACCGTGCTGGCACTGCGCGTGGGCGAGCAGCGGGCGGTGGACTCGGCGATCCGCGTGCTGGGCCGCGAGGCCGCCGCCGCAGCCCTGCCGTTCCTGCAGCCCGCCGGGATGCCGTTCGCGCTGCGCGGGCGGCTCCGCGGCCACCGCAGCCTGCTGGGCGACATCCGCGCACGGATCACCGGGGCCGTGCCCGAAGCGCCCGCCCGCCCCGCCCGGCTGGAGCGGATGCGCCCGCGCACCGTGGTCAGCGTGGCCGCCGCGACCGCGGTGGGCATCATCCTGGCCTACCAGCTCGCCGGGGTCGACTTCGGCACGATCTCCGGCGCCGACCTGGGCTGGGCGGCCGCCGCGTTCGCCGCGTCGACACTGTGCATGGTCGCCGCCGCAATGACACTGATGGGATTCGTGCCGATCAGACTGAACCTGTGGACCACGGTCCTGGTGCAGTACGCCGGCTCGTTCGTGCGCATCGCCGCCCCAGCGGGGCTGGGGACACTGGCCGTCAACACCCGCTACGTCACCCGGATGGGCGCCTCTGCCGGGCTGGCGGTCTCAGCGGTGGGACTCTCCCAGGCGGTGGGGCTGATTCTGCACGTGCCCCTGCTGCTGGTTTTCGCCTACCTCACCGGCACCGCCTACCTGGCCGATTTCTCGCCTTCGGCGACCGTCATCGGCGTCACCGCGGCGCTGGCGGTGTCGGTGGCGCTGGTGCTGCTGGTGCCCGCGCTGCGCCGCGCGGTGCTGGACCGCGCACGCCCCTACTTCCGGGGCACACTGCCCCAGCTACTGGACCTGCTGCAGCATCCCCGGCGGCTGGCGATGGGCGTGGGCGGCACTCTGCTGCTGACCGCGGCGTTCGTGATGTGCCTTGGGTTCTCGGTGGCCGCGTTCGGTGGCCGGGCCGACGTCGCCGCCCTTGTGGTCGTGTTCCTCGCCGGCAACGCGATCGGTTCGGCCGCGCCCACACCGGGCGGCCTCGGCGCGGTGGAGGCCGCCCTGCTGGGCGGGTTGACCGCGGTCGCCGGGGTTCCGGCGGCGGTGGGTCTGCCCGCCGTGCTGCTGTACCGGCTGCTGACCTTCTGGCTGCCGGTACTGCCGGGATGGGGCGCCTTCCACCTGCTGCAGCGGTGGAGGGCGATCTGATCGCGGCGGGCCGCGCCGAGCACGGCGATTCCCGCCCGGCGCGGCGCGGCTGTGCTGCCGTGCCGCGCGGAAACCGGCGTCCGGTGGAACGATGGGATCGGGCTCCCGCCCGCTGTACCTCCGGGTAACCTGCATCCGCCCGCGCAGTCGGCCATGCCGCGGTGCGGCGCGGGCGCCGGGTGCCGGGTGCCGGGGCGGGGCGTGACCGCGGGAAGGCGGAGGTGCGGAGAGTATGGCCAGGAACAAGCTCGCCGAGGAAGCATGGGAGGAACTCGCCCGCGCGCAGATCTTGCTGTTGCGCCGGTTCCAGGACGACTTCCGCGGGTCCGAGATCACCATGCGCGAGTACGACGTGCTTTTCACGGTCGCCCGCTGTCCCACGCGGTCGCGGTTGCGCGATCTGAGCGAGCACGTGCTGCTGACCCAGCCCAGCATCAGCCGGCTGGTCGAACGCATGGCCGGCAACGGCCTGGTCACCCGCGAAGGCGATCCCGCAGACCGGCGCGGCACCGTGGTGGAGCTGACCGATTACGGCCGCGAGGTGCTGCAGCGGGCCGGCCGCTCGCACGCGGCGGCCATCGACCGGTTCGTCGGGGATTCGCTGAGTACCGAAGAGCTGCGCAGCCTGCGCGACATCGCCCGCAAACTGCGGTGTGCGCAGGGCGGCGCGCCGGAGTGAGTTCACCGGCGGTTCAACGGGCGGTTCGGTTGTACACAATTCGATTGTGCTAAATTGACCTGCGGAGGGGGGATGCCGACCATGACCGGAACAGCCGAGTCCGACCCGCTCGCCCTGCAGAACCAGCTCTGCTTCGCCGTTTACACCGCCTCGCGCGCACTCACCGGGCTCTACCGCGAACTCCTCGCCACCCTCGACCTCACCTATCCCCAGTACCTGGCCATGCTGGTGCTGTGGGAACACGGCGATCTCACCGTCAAGGAACTCGGCCGCCGGCTCCGGCTCGACTCGGGCACCCTGTCGCCGCTGCTGCGCCGGCTTGAGGCGGGCGGCCTCCTCCACCGCAGCCGCACCGGCGGCGACGAGCGCGTCGTGCGCATCACTCTCACCGCAAAAGGCGCCGCCCTGCGCGAGCACGCCGCCGCCATCCCCGACCGGTTGCTCGATGCCACCGGGGTGACCCCGGCCCAGGCCGCGGAACTGCGCACAGCGCTCGGGCAGATCACCGACTCCGCCACCGCCGCAACCGCCGAACTCCGCAGTGCGCGGTGAACGGCCGGCGGCGCGCGGTGCGGGCACAGCGCCCGCGGCATCCCAGGCCGCGGGCGGCAACGCAGCCGAACCAGTCGAAAAGGAGACAGTGCGATGAAGGTCATGTACACCGCAGAAGCCCAGGTCGAGGGCGAAGGCCGCAACGGTGCCGGCCGCAGTGGCGACGGCCGCCTGGACGTCGACCTCTCGGTCCCCAAGGGCCTGGGCGGCGACGACGGCCCCGGTACCAACCCCGAGCAGCTCTTCGCCGTGGGCTACGCCGCCTGCTTCCACGGTGCCCTGAAGAAGGTCGCCCGCGAATCCAACGACTCCGTGGACGGCTCCAAGATCGACTCCAAGGTCAGCCTCGGCAGCGCCGAAGACGGCCTGACCCTGGCCGTCGAGCTGGAGGTCACCATCCCCGGCAAGTCCCAGGAGGAGGCGCAGAAGCTGGTCGAGGCCGCCCACCAGGTGTGCCCCTACTCCCGCGCCACCCGCGGCAACATCGACGTGCAGCTCACCGCCAAGACCGGCTGAGCACCGCTCCGCGCGCCGGACCGCGCCCGCCCGCTCGGCGGGCGCGGTCCGGCGCAACCGCCTGTGCGCCCCCGCAGCGCCGACGCCTACCGCGGCGATGCCGGACTTCGTTACGCTGGCGGCCATGTTGGACCCACTCATCGCGCGGGCCGGCCTGCCCGCCGACCCCTCTCTGGCCCAGGTGGTCGAAGCAGTCCACCGCATCCCATTCGGCCCCCCGACCGACCGCAGCGCCCAGCAGACCTTGGCGGAGTGGCGGGGGACCTGCTCCACCAAGCACGAGCTGCTGGCGGCCGCGCTGGAGCGGGGCTGGCCCGAGACCAAGCCGCGCCTGGTGCACCGCGTCTACCTGTGCACGCCCGAGGACGCGCGCACGCGCTTCGGCGAGGCGGCGGCCGCCGCCGTCCCCGCGGGCGGACTGTGGGACGTGCACCGCTTCCTGGTCGTCGAACTGGCCGGCGAGCGGATCGTCCTCGACGTCACCTACCCCTCCGAGCCCGGCTGGGACGGCGCCTCCTCGATGGAGGTGGCGGCCGGCGAGGGCAGCGACCACGAGGCCGGCCCCGACCCCGATCGCGAACTGCGGGTCCTGGAAGCCGCCCATTGCGACCCGCTCGCCCGCGAACCCTTCATCAACGCCCTGTCGGCGTCCCTCGCCGCCGCCTGAGCCGCGCCCGCCGCAAGCGGAGCTGACGCCGGTCCGCGCCGGTATCCGGCGGCGGGTGCGGCGCATCCGGTCCGTCCTGGCGGGTGCGGCCTGTCCAGCCTCCGGTGCGGTTCAGCCCGCGGTCGGCCGGGCGGCGGGGGTGTCCTCGGGGACGCGCACGCCCGAAGGCCGCGATCCCCTCCGGCGCAGTGCCATAGCGGTTACCGCGGCCAGCACCACGGCGCCGCCCGCCCACTGGCTCCAAGCCAGATCGCTGCCGAGCAGGCCCGCACCCACCGCAGCCGAGACCAGCGGGAAAGCCAGTTCGGCCACAGTGGCACGGCTGGCAGCGGTGCGGCGCAGCCCCCAGTAGTACAGAGTCAGGGCCAGTAGGCCGGGTATGAGCGCCAGCAGCACCAGCAGCGGCAGCTGCCCGGCCCCGATGGCCAGCGACGACCCCGACGACAGCGCGATCGCCAGCGCCACCGGCATCCCGATCGTGAACCGCAGTGCCGTGACGTGCATGAACGCCAACCGGGTGCCGGCCAGCCGGCCCAGCACCGTGCCGGCGGCCCACAGCAGTGCCGCACCCACGGCCAACGCCGCGCCCTGGGCGTCGCGCACGCTCACCGCCAGCGGATCCGGAAAGGCGAGCAGCCACGCGCCCGCCAGCGCCGGCAGAGCATAGATCGCAAAGCGGGGGGCCAGCCGCTCGCCCAGCAGCACCACCGCGAGCACGATCGCAAAGACCGGCTGCAGCTTCTGCAGCACCTGGGGGGTGATGGGGTCGCCCGCGGCAAAGGCCATCGTGAACAATGTGGTCGCCAGCGCCGATGACCCGCCGCCGACCACGACCACGGCCGCGATCACCGCCGGACCCGCGCCTGCGAGTGCGCGCAGGGCCGGCACCAGCCACGGCAGCAGCAGCACCGCGATGACGGCGTGCTCGTAGAACACAATGGTCGCGGCCGGCAGCACCTGCGCCAGCGGGTCGCGCATCAGCGCCGATGTGCCCCACATGGCGGCGGCCAGCGCCACCGCCCACATCCGGTCCGCACCGCGTTCCTGGTCCACGTCGCCGTCTCCGTTTCCGGTCGTCGCATTTGCTTGCCCGCGCTGCCCGCTCCGCCCACCGCGCCGGTCGCGGGAAGGCGGACGGCCGCGCCCGCCCCGGCCCGTGCTCCCGCCCGCCGCATGAGACAGAGGGCGCGACAAACCAGAACAGCCGCGCCGGCGCGCTGATTCCCGGCCCCCGCGCCGGATCCGGCCTGCCGGCGAGAGGTGTGCCACCCCGCTACCCGGCGCCGGGCCGGGCAGCGGGTCCCCGAAACAAACAGCGGCCGCCGCACCGGCGTGCGGTGCGGCGGCCCTATGGCACGCGGGCTTGCCGGGGGTTGCCCCGGTTGCCCGGAGCGGTCAAGCGGCGGAGTCGAGCAGCAGCAGCCGGTCCAGCATGTCCTGGAGTGTGACCAGCCCGGCCAGGCGGCCCTGCTCCTCGACCAGCGCAAGGTGGGTGCGGCTCTCGCGCATGATGCCCAGCGCCGCGTAGATGGGCGTGCCGCCCTCCAGCGTGAGAACCGGGCGCATCAGGTCGGCGGCGGTGGTCTGCGGAGGGCTGGTCAGTGCGTCGCGCACGTGCAGCACCCCCACCGGCTCGGCGCCGTCGCGCACCACCAGCCGCAGATGCCCGGACTCGCGCGAGACCCGTTTGACCTCCTCCAGGGAGGCCTCGGGGCCCACCGCGGCGAGGTCGTCGCCGGCAGTGGTGATCTCGCGCAGCGGGCGCGCGTTGACCTCCAGAGCGGTGGCCAACTGGTCGCGCCGCTCCTCGTCCAACGCCCCCGACTTGGCCGAGTGATCGACCAGTTCGCGCAGGTCCTCGGGGCCGTGGCCGCCGGCGACCTCGTCGACCGCCTGCACACCGACCCGGTGCAGTGTCCAGTTCGCCAGCCCGTTGAGCAGCACCAGCGCCGGACGGGTCAACCACATGAACGCGCGCATCGGCACCGCCAACAGGGTCGCCGACCGCTCCGGGTGGGAGATCGCCCAGGACTTGGGCGCCATCTCGCCCACGACCAAGTGGACGAACGTGACCGTGATCAGCGCCACCACGAACGCCACCGCCGTGGCGGCCGCCTCAGGCAGCCACCCGGCGAACAGCGGGTGCAGCAGGTGCTCGACCGCCGGTTTGGTGATGGCACCCAGCGCCAGCGTGCACAGCGTGATACCCAGTTGCGAGCCCGCCAGCAGCAGCGACAGGTCGCGGGCGCTCTTCAGCGCTGCGCGGGCCGAGACACTGTTCTCGGCGGCCTCCTCCAGCCGGTAGCGGCGCGCCGCCACCAGCGCGAACTCGATGGCCACGAAAAACGCGCTCAGTCCGATGATGCCGACCGTGATCGCCAGCGCCAGCAGCGGATTCATGTCGCTCATGCGTTCACCTCGCTGTTGTGCGCGGCGGCGTCGGCCGGAGTCTCGCGCAGCTCCAAGCGCACGGTTTCGGGCACGTGCCGGTCGACCGTGCGCACACCCAGGTCGATGGCGCGCAGCGGCTCGCCGTCGGTGGCGCCGACGTGGCGGGGGAGTTCCACGCTCACGCTGTCGCCGGGCTCGGGCAACCGCCGCAGCTCGGCGATCACCAGACCGCCGATGGTCTCGAAGTCGCCCTCGGGCAGGTCGTGGCCGATGAGCCGCTCGACCTCGTCGACGTGCAGCGCGCCGGGCACCAGCCAACTGCCGTCCTCGCCCACGCGCGCCTCGCCGGCGTCCTCGGGGTCGTGCTCGTCGGCGATCTCGCCCACCAGTTCCTCGGCGATGTCCTCGGTGGTGATGACCCCGGCGAGCCCGCCGTACTCGTCGACGACGCAGGCGAACTCGTCGCCGGACTCGCGCAGGCGGCCGAGCACACCCGGCAGCGGCAGCGAACCGGGCACCAGCACGGCCGGGCGCGCCACGTCGGACACCGGGACCGTGTCCAGCGCGCGATCGCCCAGCGCGAGCACGTCGCGCAGGCAGATGACGCCGACGATGTCGTCGACGCCGTCGCCCAGCACCGGGAAGCGGGAATGGCCCGAGGCCATCAGCTCGACGACCCGGCTCACCGGCTCGCCGACCTCGACGGTGGAGACCTGCGGCCGCGGGATCATCGCGTGTTCGGCGGTGCGGTCGTGGAAGTCCAGCGTGCGGTCCAGCAGGGTGGACAGCTCAGCGGGGAGGTCGCCGCTCTCGCGCGATTCCTCGACGATGTATTCGAGGTCACGGGGCGTGGCGGCGTGCTGGACGTCCTCGACGGGCTGGATGTGCACCGCCCGCAGCAGCAGCACGGAGGCCTGGTCGAAAAGCCAGATCAGCCACCCGAACAGCTGCAGGTACACCCGGGTGGACAGCGCCAGCCAGCGGGCGACCGGTTCGGGGCGGGCGATGGCCAGGTTCTTGGGGAACAGCTCGCCGAAGACCATCTGCACCACGGTGGAGAACAGCAGCGCTATGACGATTCCCACGCCGATGCCGGTTCCGGCCGGAACCCCGGCCCAGCCCAGCAGCTCGCCGATGCCCTCGCCCATCATCGGTTCGGCGACGTAACCCACCAGCAGGCCGGTAACGGTGATGCCGAGCTGGGCGCCGGAAAGCATGAACGAGGTGCGGCCGGTGATACCGAGTGCGCGCCGCGCTCCGGGGTCGCCCTGGGCGGCGCGGGCTTTCAGGCGGGAGCGGTCGACCGCCATGTAGCCGAACTCCTGGGCGACGAAGTAGCCCGTCGCCGCGGTGATCACGAAGATCACCAGCGCTCCGAGGAAAATGTTGAGGATGACGCTCATGTCGCACGCACCGCCTCGGAGCGACGGTCTCCGGTGCGCACGCTACTTGGTGAAGGCGGCTCGTCGGAATCAAGGGAACAGCATCCGTTCAGGACGCTGCCGGTACTTCGGGACGGGTCCACGTGTCCTCTCTCGTCTCGTGTCTACGGGTGGATACGATCGCGGATCTGGAAAAATTCCCCTGCAGCGGCACCCTGAACCGGGCCTTTACCCGCAGAGGGGACGGAATTCGCAACCCGGTCGCTGCGGTGCCTGCGGCGCCGGCCCACCGCGGCGGCGGCCGGGTCCGGGCGGGCCGGGGTATCGGCACGGGGGTCAGCGCGAGCGGGCGGCCTCGGCATCGGTTGTGTCGCCGGCGGTGGCGGGGTCGGGCAGGTCGCGCCACTCGCGGCCCCGGGTCTCGGCGATGGCGATGGCGGCGGCGACGGCCACGTTCAGCGAGCCGACCCGGCCGATCTGCGGAATGTAGGTGGTGATATCGGCGCCGGCGAGCAGGGTCGGCGAGCAGCCGTGGTCCTCGGCGCCCACGGCCAGGCAGATGTCGCCTTCCAGCGGTGCCTCGTGCAGCGGGGCGGCCCCGCGCGCGAGTTCGATGGCGGCGACGCGGTAACCTGCCGCGTGGGCGGCGGAAACGGCATCGGCCCCGTTGGGCACTTTCTCCAAGTGCAGCTTCTGCTCGGTGCCCAGGGCGGTCTTGCCTACCTGGGGATGGGTCGGGTCGGCGGAGTTTCCGGCGAGCCAGACGGTTTCGACTCCGAACGTGGCGCAAGTGCGCAGGATCGAGCCGAGATTGAACGGTTGGGTCACGGACTCGGCGATGAGGGAGATCCGGGCCTCGGTGCGCCTGCGCCAGTGGCGGTTCAGTCGCTTGACGTCAGTGGGGCGCAACTGCGTGCTCACCTGCGGTGCGTTCCTCGTATCCGGGACGGTGCTGCGTTTTCGGTCGGTCGTCTCCCACGATAGCGGTATCGGCGCCCGGAGTGGAGGGGGCGTGCTGAACCGTGATCGGCGGGCTGCTGCAGGCCGGGCGGGGGAGGCGCCTTAAGGTGCCTGGACGCGCAGGATGCGGTATCCGGCGCGCGAGGCGGCCCGTTCGGTCGCCAGCCCGGCCTCCTGTTCCAGCCAGCGGTGCAGCGAGTCGGCGCCCAGGTTTCGCTGTACGACCAGGTGGGCCTGCCCGCCGGGGGCCAGCCGGCCCAGCCAGGTACGCAGCAGGGCGTGCAGCGCGGGCTTGCCGACGCGGATGGGCGGGTTGGACCAGATTGCGTCGAACGGGCCGGCGGCCGCTCCGGCCTGCGCCGGGTCGTCGCCGACGGGGGAGCCGTCCGCCGCCACCAATTGGAAATCTACATTGTCAAGGTGGTTGTTTGCAGCGTTGCTCCGGGCCAACTCCACTGCGCGGCTGTTGACGTCCACACCCAGCACTTGCGCCTCCGGTGCCCGCGCGGCCATCGCCAAGGCGACGGGGCCGTAACCGCACCCCAGGTCCAGCAGCCGGCCCCGGGCGGGGGGAGCGGGCACCGACTCCAGTAGGACTCGGGTGCCCAGGTCGACGCGGTCGGCGGAGAACACGCCGCGGTCGGTATCCAGGCGCAGATGCACATCGGGCAGCACCAGGTCGACCGATGCGGGGCGGCTGCGCGCGGCCGGATCGGCGTCGAAGTAGTGCTGGGCGCGGCCGGCCGGCTGGTGTTCGCCGCCGGGGCCGCTGCCCTGTTCGCGCCGGTCCACGGCGTCGTCTCCCATCGCCACGTGCCCCGCTGGGGGCTGCCATCGGTTGGGGCCCGCAGCGGCGGGCGCCCCCTCCCGGGGCGGTCCTCGGCCGCGCGTCGGCGGGCCCTGCGCACCACCGGCGCACGTTACCAGGCGGGTACCGGCGCCGCGGCCGGCCGGCGAGAACGGCCCGGGCCGACTTGGCGTTCGTCACAATCCGACCGGTCGGTAGTGTTGTCCCGCCAAGTCACGGACGACAGGTCACGGACGGACGAACAGACGAAGGGACGCGGGCTCGTGGGACGTTTTGCCGGGAAGGTCGCCATCATCACCGGAGCCAGCCGCGGGATCGGGCTGGCCGCCGCACAGCGCATCGTGGACGAGGGTGGCAGGGTCGTCATCACCGGACGCAACGCCGAACCGCTGGAGAAGGCCGCGGCCGCACTCGGCGGAGCGCGCACCGCGGTGGGTGTCGCCGGCAAGGCACACGACGCCGAGCACCGCGACGCGGTCGTCGAGCGCGCCCTCGCCGAGTTCGGCCGCATCGACGTCCTGGTCAACAACACCGGAACCAACCCGGTGTTCGACGCGATCGTCAACGTCGAGCCCGCCGCAATGGCCAAGATCTTCGAGGTCAACGTCATAGCCGCGGCGTCATGGGTCAGCGCCGTGCACCGCGCCTGGATGGCCGAGCACGGCGGCGCGGTGGTCAACGTCGCTTCGCTGGCCGGCCGGCACCCCTCGCCCGGTATCGGCATCTACGGAGCGAGCAAGGCCGCGCTGATCAACCTCACCGAGCAGTTGGCCTACGAGCTGGCGCCGGTGCGCATCCGCGTCAACGCCGTCGCCCCGGCCGTGGTCCGCACGAAGTTCGCCGCCGCGCTGTTCGAGGACGAGGAGAGGACCGTGGCGGGCTACCCCCTGGGGCGCCTGGGCGAGCCCGAGGACGTCGCCGCCGCGATCGCCTATCTGGCCTCCGACGACGCCTCCTGGGTCACCGGCCAGACCCACACGCTGGACGGCGGGCGCACGCTCAGCGCCGGAGTGGAGTGAGCCGGGGGCCGGCCCCGGCCGGACCGGCAGGCCCTGCCGGACCCGGCTTCCGGCGCCGCCCCGCGCCGGATGGCCCGGCCGTTCCCACCTGCGGATACGTGCCGTCCACAGGGGTACGCGCGGCATTGAAAACCACGGTGAGCAGGCGCAAGATGGTGGGTAGTCCGTAAGTGAGGACACATGGTCGCTCCGTGCTGAGGGAGTACCGATGAGAGCCCGAATCGGAGACCACATCGTCGTTGAGGGCCCTCGCGACGACATGCACCGGCGCACCGGAGTCGTCACCGAGGTCCGCGGCAGGCAGGGCGCACCGCCCTACCAGGTCCGCTGGATCGACGAAGACTCCGCAACCGAGTCGCTGATCTATCCCGGGCCCGACGCCCACATCGAGGAGAACCAGGCCGAGACTTGACCGCTCGGCAGACACGCGCTGGAGGTGCGTTTCGATGCACACCATGAAGCGGTGGAACATCGACATCGTGCTGTCAGAGGAGTCCGAAGAGGACCATTGCCGCACTTGGGCCGAGGCCGGCCTCGACTCCACCGAGTGCGCGGGCCTGCGCGGCCACGGAATGGCGCGCAAGCACCCCACCGACTCCGACGTTCCCGAGATCGGCGACGAACTCGCGGTATCGCGGGCGCTGGCCGACCTTTCCCGCCAGCTCCGCCAGGTCGCTGCCGAGGACATCAACGAGCAGACCGGCACACCCTGGCGGCCGTAACCGCGATCCACCCGGCCCCGGCCGCAGGCCCCGCAACCGCGCCTGCCGCAAGGCGGCGCGGGGCTGCGTTGGTGTGGTGGCGTGCTTGGCCTTGCGCGGGCATGTCCCGTCGTGCGCGGCGTGACCGCGGCTGTCGTTGGGGTGCCGGGAAAGCCGGGCTGCCGCGTTGCCGGTTGCCGGGCTTCCGTATTCGGCGGCTCCGCGGAGCCGCGAGTCCGTCCGGTCCTGTCCAGGCCGGTCCTTTGTGGTGAACGTGTCGCCGGGCGCGCCGAGCCTGCAGAGATGCCGAGATTTCAAAGCTGAGACGGGCATTTCTGCATGATCATCGCCGCCCCTATCCGGGAAACCAGGCACAACGGACACGTGCGCGCCCGCCCGAGGTCGCTCCCGCCCTTGGTGCCGTTTTTCGCCGCAGACCGCCCGCCGCCCGGCAGGCCACAAGGCCGCCCAACGCCGCCGTTGCCGCCGGCCAGGTCGAGGCCGCCGCCCCCTGCACCCCCAACGATCATCTGGTCTAGGCTCGCGGGCCATGTATGCGAGCTTGCAGCAGGTCGTCATGGACTGTCTCGAACCGAAGACCCTGGTCCGTTTCTGGGCACGATTGCTGGGCGGTGATCCGGTCGATCGGGCCCGCGACTGGTCGCACGTCGACCCGCCCGGGTTCCCGCGGCTCGCCTTCCAGCCGGTGCCCGAGAACAGGGCCGCGAAGAACCGGCTCCACCTCGACATCGCCGTCGGCGACGTCGAGGCCGCCGCCACCGCTGCAGTCGGCCTGGGTGCGGCCAGGGTCGGCGAGGCGGTCACCGACGACCAGGGGTCATTCCAGGCCATGACCGATCCCGAAGGCAACGAGTTCTGCTTCGTCGGTTCCTGACCGCGTCGCGGCCCCCGGCCGCGCCGCGGTCAGCGGGGGCGCAGCGCCGCCCGGCGCCGGGCCGTCCAGCGGGTGCGCGGCGCGGGTGCCGCTGCCGCGCTCAGCTCCCGGTGTGCGGGTACGGTCCGGCCGGTACCCGCACACCGGGCGTAGTGATTTGCCGCTCACCGGTTGTGGGGGCGGGCGCGGTTGCGCGCGGCGGCCATCCGCTGCGCGGCAACCGGCTGCGTTCCTGGGCTTCCGGGGCCGCGGTGCATCCGCTCGGCGCACTGGACGCACAGTCGGCACGCGGATACCCCGCGCGGCCGATTGTGGTCGCGCGGCGCCGTGTAAATGTTCACTGAGGCGTGACCATCCTGGGGCAGACTCTGCGACTATGACCACCTCTTCTGGATCGCAGGCCAAGCCTTCGAGAGTGCTGGGCACCGCCGACGCGGTCACCGTCGGCGCGGCGGCGATGATCGGCGCTGGGGTCTTCGCGGTGTTCGCGCCGGCCGCTGAGGAGGCCAGTGCGTGGCTGTGGGTGTCGCTGCTGATCGCCGCGTTGATCGCTTACTGCAACGCCACCTCCTCGGCGAGACTGGCGGCGCGCCACCCCGAGTCCGGAGGTACCTACGTCTACGGCCGCGAGCGGCTCGGCGACCTGTGGGGCTACGTGGCCGGCTGGTCCTTCACCGTGGGCAAAACGGCCTCCTGCGCGGTTATGGCGCTGACGTTCGGGGCCTACGTATCCCCCGAATGGAGCCGGCCGCTCGCGGTGGCCGCGGTCGTGGGCCTGACAGCGCTGAACTACTTCGGGCTGCGCAAGTCGACGGGGTTGGCGCGGCTGCTGCTGGCGGCGGTGCTGGCCGTGCTGGTGGCCGTGGTCGCCGTCGGGCTCGGCGGCAGCGAGGCCAACCCGGCGCAGCTGGCCGTGTCGGGGCAGTGGCCCGGCTTTTTCGGGCTGCTGGGCGCAGCCGGAATGCTGTTCTTCGCCTTCGCCGGTTACGCGCGCATCGCCACACTCGGCGGCGAGGTCCGCGACCCGGCCACCACCATTCCGCGGGCGATCGGTATCTCCCTGGCGGGCGTGTTCGCGGTCTACCTGCTGGTGGGCGCCGCGGCCCTGACAGTGCTGGGCCGCGAAGGCCTCGCCGAGAGCACGGCGCCGCTGACCGACACGGTCGTGGCCGCCGGCTGGCCGCAGTTGGTGCCGTTGGTGGCGGTGGGTGCAGCCCTGGCCAGTCTCGGCGCCCTGTTGGCGCTCATTCTGGGCGTTTCGCGGACCGTGGCCGCGATGGCCGGCGACGGCCACCTGCCGCGCTATTTCGCGGCCGTGCACGAGCGCTTCGGCGGCCCGCACCGTGCCGAGATCGCGGTGGGTGCGGCGGTGTGCCTGGTCGTGCTGGTCGCAGACCTGCGCGGCGCCATCGGGTTCTCGGCCTTCGGGGTGCTGGCCTACTACGCGATCACCAACGCCTCGGCGCTGCGGCTGGGACCGCAGGAGAACCGCCCGCCGCTGCTGGTGCCGGTGGTGGGGCTGGCCGGGTGCGTGGTGCTGGCTTTCAGCCTGCCGCTGAGCTCGGTCGTGGCCGGAACCGCCGTGATCGCCTGCGGGGCCGGCGTGTGGGTGGTGCGCAACGTGCTGCTGCAGCGCTGAGCGCACATCCCCCTGGTTACCAGCGTCTGCGCGGCGCGCACCGTCCGCTGCCGCCCGTGCCGCCGGAACCGTCCGCGCTGTCGGCACTGCATGTGCCGCCGGTTCGGCCGTGCTGTGCTGGATGCGCCAAGCCGAACCGATCGGCTTCGGCGGTGGCTGCCTACCGGTGGGCGGATCGTCCTCGACCGGGTCGGTGCCGTCCTGCCGGGCCACGAAGCCGCACACCCGGGCGGCGCAGGCGCAGCCGGTGCGGGTGTTGGGCCTTTCCTGCTGACACGGTCAACGCTTCACCATGGTCGGCGCGGCCCTTTTGGGGTTTACGCGTCATCAGTGTCGTCTGAACCGGAGTGTTCGGACGAGGAGGTTCCATGGTGGTTGCGCAGGAGACGGATTCCGCCCGGGCCGCACCGCGCTGGGCCGCGATCGGTGCCGCGGTTGCGTTGATCGTCCTGGTAACCGCAGGGTGGTCGCTGGTCAACACGCTGATACCCGACGGGAGTCCGGTGTCTCCCGGGGAGGAGTTGGCCTTAGGCGGAGACGGTGGGACCCGTGCAGTGCTCGTCCTGCCCGATGACGGCTGGGTGATGGACGTGGCGGCCTCTCACCCGGGGCGGTCCTACCGGCTCGAACGCGGCTCCCTGCGGCTCGATGTCGAAGGGCCCGGGGAAGCGGAGACCGACCGCGCCGGTATGGCCGAGCGGTGGGAGGGCGCCTGCGATGTCCTCCTTTCCCAGGACCTTTCCACCGAGGTGGGCGAGCCCGGGCCGGTCGCCTCCGCCGACGGCACCGAGGGGCGGGCGGCCGGCGTGAGCCGCTCCCGCGGATCGGGGGCCATGGTCTTGCTGCCCGCGCCGAGCAGCGGCTACGCGGTGCGGATGGTTCTCCAGGGCGCGGACGGCGGCGCCGGCGCGACCGCGGAGGATCTCGCGCGCATGATCACTTTCTCCGAGGGAGGAGAACATGGGTAGGGCTCACCAGGAACCCGGGCTTTCCGGCACCGCTGCGAGCCGGACACCGCCGCGGAAGCGGGATTGGGGAGGGGCGACTCCTGGGCCGGGTCGGGGGAGGAGGCGGCCGGCCGGGCCGGAGCGGGCCGCGCTCCTTGTGATCGCCGCTGTGTGCCTGTTCGCCTTCGGTTCGCCGGCGCTGCGTTTGGTCGGTGTCGCCGTGGCCTTCCCTGCGGTGTGGGTGGCAGCGTCCCTCATCAGCGGCGCCGTGCTGGTGTTCGGATACTGGCTGCTGCGCCGTATCCGGCCGGTGCGGGCTCCTGGGACCGCGGCTTCGTTGGCCGCCGCGGCGTGGGGGCTGTTCGCCGCGACCGGGCTTGCCCTGTTCGCCAACGCCGCGCTGGATTCGATCCTCGCCAAGACGGTGGGTCCGCAGGCGGCGGAGGTATGGGGCGCAGCCATTTCGGGCCCGGTCGACGAGGAACTCCTCAAACTCGCGGGCATCGTCCTCATTGCTGTCGCGTTCCCCTGCGCCGTTCGGGGGCCCGTGGACGGTTTCGTCATCGGAGCCCTGGTGGGGCTGGGGTTCCAGATGATGGAGAACGTCTTTATGGCCGTGCAGGAGGTGACCGGGCACGGCGGCCTCGGCGGGGTCGAAGCGGTGGTGCAGTCGGCGGTCATGCGCGTCCTGCTCACGGGGCTGGGCACCCACTGGGCGCTGTCGGCCGCTGCAGGGACCGCCGTGGGCCTGATCGCGGCGGCGGCCTGGCGGCCGCGGGCCCGCACCGTGTCGGCCGCCCTGCTGCTGGTGGTGCTCGCCCTCGCGATGCACTCGTTCATGAACCTGCCGGTTCTCCACGAAGCGGGCGGAGCCGTGTTCAAGGCACTGGTGAACTTCGCCGTTGTGATGACGCTCTACTTCGCTGTCCGCCGCGTCCATCTGAGACGTTTCCGCGACGCGCTGGAGGCGCTGGGTGAGGAGAACGGGCTGGGCCGCGGTTCCTCCCTGGCGCCGGCCACCCGGAGCGGACGGCGCGGAGCTCTGCGGCAAGCCGCTGCGGCTGACCGCGCCGCCCTGGGCAACGAACAGGACCGCCTGGTGGCAGCGGCGGAGGCGCGGGCATTCGAACGCGCGGCCCGGCCCGGCGGGCGGTAAACGTTCCGCCGCGGGATGGCTGCCGTCGCGCGGATGCCCCAGCAGCAAACGGCCGCCCTACGGTCATCGCGGGGGAAGGGCGCATTTGCCGGTGTTGGCGCGGGGCGGAGTGTGCGGGGTTGCATCTTCCGTAGCGGCATGTGGTCGTGTGGACTTACGTCCTGGTCCATGAAGAAAGGTCCCTGCTCATGCATTCGTCCTTCATGCCACCGCGCCAGGTCAAGATCGGTGACGCGGCGGCCTTCGTCGGCAGTACGCCACGGGCGATTCGCCATTACCACGGGATCGGCCTGCTCCCCGAGCCTGAGCGGGGCGCCGATGACCGCCGCCGCTACGGGTATGAGGACATGATCCGCCTGCTGTGGATTCGCAGGATGGCCGACGCCGGGATCGCCCTGGAAGACATCCGTGACGCCCTTTCCACCGGCACGGCTTCCGCCGGTGCCGACGGCGGAGACGGTGTCGCGGGCGCCCTGGAGCGGTTGGAGGAAACCCTCGCCGAGCAGGAGGCGGAATTGCGGCGGCAACGGACCGCTGTGCAGCGGATGCGCACCGAAGGCAGCCGGATGGGCCTGCTCTCCGAATTCGTCACCGAACGCCTCAAGGACCTGCCCGAGGGCTCCCTGCGTCAGGCGGACCTCGATAGTCTGCTGGTCACCGAGCGGATCTTCGGCCCGCTCGGCGCGGCCATCCGCGCCACCCGCTTCATCGTCCTGGCCACACATCCCACTCTGCGGGAGGATTCCGACCGCATCGATGCCGCCGAGGAGGCACTCGACGACGGCGTCGCCATCGATGATCCACGGGTGGCCGAAGTGGCCGTCGAGCGGCACGCCTTCGAAAGCGCCCTGCAGGCCGCCATCGAGGATTCCGGCCTGGACAACGACGACGATGCACTCTTCGACGCCTGGGACAGTCGGCATCCTGCTACCGCCGATGACGAGGCCGGTCTCAGCTCTGGCAGGAGGGACGCCGACTCAATGAGCGCGTTCGAAGCCACCGGCAAGCTGCCCTACGACGTCTCCCCGGCCCGCCTGCGCTGTATGGAACTGGCCGAAGAGCTAGCCGCCCAAGACTCACCCGCTACCTGAAACACGGCCTGGTACTTGTGCCGAGGTCGGCTGAAATGGAATGCACTGCGGGCGGCAGGACCCCGGGATCGTTGCTGGCCGTCGCGACGACCGCCGCGCCTGCGGCTGCGAGCCGGGAGGCGACGGCGCCCCCGATTCGTTTGCTGCCACCGGTGGCAAGAACGCGGCGCCCGCGCAGGCCGCCCAACTCCTGGGCTGTCGCCATGATCGGTTCGGGCATGCCGTTCTCTGGTGTCCGACCGGTCCGGCCGCGGCGACTGGGCCGCGGCCGGACCGGCGCCTCGCATGGCGGTGAGTCCTTCAGCCCGCACGTGTCGCGCGCACCTGTCGCGCACACCTTCGGCACCGCCCCTGCCGCCCGGCCGCGGCCCGGTGGAGGGGCCGCCGTGTTTACAGCGCGGCCGAGCCGATCCGCGACAGCTCGGTGAAGGCCCAGCGGGCCGTGGCCGAGAGCGGTATGCCGGTCAGGTCCTCGGCGCCGAACCAGGCGCAGTCCTCGGTGGACCCGCCGACCTCCACCACCTGAAGCGGCCGGGGATCGGCCACGTGGGCGTGGAAGAACACCCACACCGCATACACGTCGGTCTGCGGGCTCTGGGGCCCGAGTTCGCGAGTGCGGCGGTGGTGGGTGATCGCGATGAGCTCGCCTACGCCGCAGTCCTGGTCGGTCTCCTCGGCGACCTCCCGGCGCAGCGCGGCGCGGGCCGTCTCGCCGTGGTCGACTCCGCCGCCGGGCGGGTGCCAGGTGCCGGCGCCGGGAAAGCCCGGGGCGATACGGGACAGCAGGATGCGTCCGGCGGGGTCGGTGACAACCCCGTAGCAGGAGAACCGGCGCAGTACCGGGCCGCCGGGAGCGGCGCCGGACCTTTCCCCGGCCGTGGCTTCCTCGCCCGCTTCCTGCTGCTGCCCGCCCGGTTCGTCCTCGGCCAGCTCCTCGGCACTCGGGCGCGCGGGCAGGGCCACCGCCGCGCGGACCGGGACGCTGCGCCCGGCCGGCGCAGACGGGGCGGCGGAGACCGGAGCGGTGTAGTACAGCCGGTCGATGTGCAGGTCGACCGGGCCGCCGGCCGTACCGGCCCCGGCGAGCTCGGTGCGGATCTCGCAGGGCTCCACCGGAACCTCCGCGGGCAGTCCGGCCGCGGCGCGGGCGACCGCAGCGGGATCGTCGCCGAATCGGACCCGGTCGCCGGGCAGGTGCTCACCGCCCGGCTCTTGGCCCTGCGGCAGCACCGCCCGGCCCGCGGCGTCGACCAGGACCAGGTGGGCGCTGGTGCGCCGCGCCTGCCGCGGGCCGGTCACGGGCCCGTGTCGGCCGTGCGGCCGCCCTGGGGCGCGGGAGCGGCGGTGTGGGCGCTGTGCACCAGGTGCAGTACTTCCTCCAGTCCGGTGACGGTGGCCACGTCGTGCTCGGCGGCCTCGTTGCGTTGGTGCCGGTCGATCAGCACGGGGTGCAGGCCGGCCGAGACCGCGCCGAGGGCGTCGGCGCGCACCTGGTCGCCGATGTGCCAGGCGCGTTCGGGCGGCGTGCCGATGCGCTGGCAGGCGAGTTCGAAGATGCGGGGGTCGGGTTTGCCCGCTCCGGCGGAGTCGGCGCAGACCACGGTGTGGAAGTAGCCGGTGAGCTCCAGTGCGGCGAGCTTGTCGTGCTGCAGCTGCTCGATGCCGTTGGTGATGACGCCCAGCCGCAGGCCGCGGCGGCCGAGCTCGCCCAGCACGCCTGCGACGTCGCGGAACGGGGCCCAGGCCGAGCGGTGGGCGGCGAGGTAGCGCTGGTAGAGGTCGTCGCAGTGCTCGTCGGCGAGGTTGGCGTGGCCGGCCTGGACCGCGAGGGCGCGTACCCGTTCGCGGCGCTGCTCCCACAGGGTGAGGCGGCCGTCGATGTAGGCCCCGAAGGAGATGTCGGTCTGGACGTCCCACAGCGTGCGTGCGGCGGGGAAGTCCGGGTGCCCGAGGCGTTCCATGATCGCGCGCAGGCCCGCCGAGCTGGCGGCGCGGTCGTCGAGCAGGGTGTCGTCGAGGTCGAAGAAGATCGCCTCGGGTGCGGGGGTTGTTGGCGGCATCGTTCCTTTTCCGTCGTCCCAGGGTGGGGGCAAACAGCACCACGATAGCGGGCGAACTGGGCAAACGCGGTGCCGGAGCCGTCTGCGGGCCCGGGCCGGCGCCGCGCAGGCGGGTGCGTTGGGCCGCACCTGTGCCCCTGGGACCGGGGCCGGTGCGGCTGCGGATCCGCCTTGGCCGGAAGCGGCCAGGCCCGCCGGGCCGTGCCGGCCGCCGGGCCTGTACCGGTGTTGTGCTGCGTTGAGCGCATCGGCGGTGGCGCGGCGGTGCTGGGTGCGGCGGCCGGATCGCGGCCTGCGGGACCGGGCCGGGCCCGGCCCGGTGCGGGGCGCGCAGGAGCGAGAAACCCCACTCCGGGGCCGGCTCCGGCGGGTGCCGGCCGGGGCCCGGCCGCCGGTGGCCGGCTCAGGGGACGCGCTGGCTCCACACCATCGATGCGGCGGCGCTGATGACGGCGAGGATGAGGGCGGCCAGCACGAACACGGTGACGATCTCGCGGTCGACGGTCTCGCTGCCCAGGGAGGAGCCGATGTCGTCGTAGACGTCGCTGAGTTCGGCTTCGGACTGGGCCTCGTAGAAGTAGCCGGAGGTGTTGGCCGCCAGCTGTTCCAGAGCGCCCTTGTCGATGTCGGCCTCGACGGGTTCGCCGTCGATCTCGATGATGGCGGCGCCGGTGCCGAAGGCGATGGTGGACACCGGTACGCCGATGTCGGAGGCGGCCCGGCTTGCCGCGGTGATGGGGCGTCCGCTGGTGTTTTCGCCGTCGGACAGCAGCACGATCGCCGAGGGCGGCGGTTTGCGGCCGGCCTCTTCGTCGAAGGAGCCGATGGACTCCAGTGAGGTGAACACGCCTTCGCCGATGGCGGTGCCCGGCGACATCCGCAGGTTCTCGATGGAGTCGGTGACGGCCTGGTGGTCCTGGGTGGGGGAGGAGACGACGCTGGCGGTCGAGGAGAAGACCACCAGGCCCACGTTGAAGCGGTCGGGCAGCGACTCGACGAACCCGCGGGCGGATTCCTTGGCGGCGGTGAGCCGGTTGGGGTCGACGTCGTTTGCCGCCATTGAGGGCGACACGTCGATGGCGACCATGATGGTGGCGCGTTCGCGCGGCACCTCGACCGGCATCGCGGGCCGGGCCATCGCCCCGATCAGCACCGCGATGGCGGCGAAGAACAGCGCTGCGCCGATGTGGCGGCGCCAGCCGGCGCGGCTGGGGGCGACCCGGTCCAGCAGTGCGAGATTGGTGAACCGCAACGTGTCCTGGCGGCGGCGGGACTGCAGCACGACGTAGGCGGCGACGAGCGCGGCCAGGGCGAGCAGCAGCCACAGCCATCCTGCGGATAGGAAGGTCACCCGGTCGTCCTTTCTGCGTGCCTGCCTGGTCGCGTTGCCGGACGGGTCCGGCAACGGTCGGTGCGGTGCCGGCGCCCGCCTGCGCGCGCCGGTTGCGAGTGCATCAGCGCGGTACGGCCGGGGTGTGGCGGGACAGCCGGTGGGCGGTGCGGCGCTGTTCGATGACGAACCTGGCCATGTCGGCGACCCAGTCGCGGTCGGTGCGCAGGGTCAGGTGGGGGATGCCGCAGCGGCGCAGCGCCGCCTGCACGGCGGCGCGCTGCTCGCGTGCGGCGCGGCCGTAGTCGCGCCGGACTCGCTGGGTGAGGCGGACCTCGCGGGTGCGCCCGGATTCGGGGTCCTGCATGGTGACCAATCCTATGTCGGGAAGGTCGAGTTCGCGGGGGTCGAGTACTTCGATCGCCAGCACCTGGTGGCGCGTCGCCAGGGTGCGCATGGCGCGCTCCCAGGGGGCGGGCGACTGCGCCGAGGCGGCCTCGGGAGGGGTGTCGAGGAAGTCGGAGACGATCACGCGCAGGCCGCGCCGGGTGCGGGTGCGGGCCAGGTCCTCCAGGGCGTCGGTGAGGGTGGCGCCGTGGGCGTCGGCGGTGCCGCCCTCGGGTGCGGCCGCCACCGTGGACAGCAGCGACATCAGCGCCGCCTTGCCCGAGCGGGCGGGCCAGCGGCGGATGTTGCCCCGGTGCAGGAAGTGGGCGCCGAAGCGGTCGCCGACCCGCTGGGTGAGCACGGTGACCGCGGCCAAGGCGCCGATGGCGATCTCGCGTTTGGGTTCGGCGACGGTGCCGAAGTCCATGCTGGCAGAGAGGTCCAGCAGGGTCCAGCTTTCGAGTTCGCGGTCGGCGACCAGGTCGCGGACGTGGGGCTGG
This sequence comes from Streptomonospora sediminis, assembly GCF_054778995.1. Classification (NCBI taxonomy): domain Bacteria; kingdom Bacillati; phylum Actinomycetota; class Actinomycetes; order Streptosporangiales; family Nocardiopsidaceae; genus Streptomonospora; species Streptomonospora sediminis. The sequence goes on along the minus strand of NZ_BAAGYZ010000006.1, from coordinate 8,714 downwards.
GTGGTGCGGGCGGTGACCGACCAGTCCATCAGGCGCACGTCGTCCTCGCCGGGCTGGTACATCCGCGCTTCGGCGGGTTCGCTGCCGGGGCCGGCCCGCAGACCCAGGTGTTCGCCGTGCAGCAGTCCCTCCAGCCGGCGGACGATGCGCAGGTCGAGCCGGTGCAGGGCCTCGTGCATCCGCGGGTCGGTCCCGAGGGCGGCGGGGTGCTGCTGGGGCATGGGGCGGGCCTACTGCGCGGCCATGGCGGCGTGGTCGCCGCTGGGCGGGTCGTCCCAGATGACGCGGGGCGGCGGCACGGTGGCCAGCACGCGGTCGATGATCTGGGTGGTGGTGACACCGTCGGCGAGCGCGTCGAAGGTGAGCACCAGCCGGTGGGCCATGATGTCGCGCGCCAGCATCCGCACGTCCTCGGGCAGTACGTAGTCGCGTCCGCGGATGAGGGCCAGGGCGCGGGCCGCGGCCATCAGGCCCAGGCTGGCCCGCGGGCTGGCGCCGACCTCCAGCACCCGGCGCAGTTCGGGCACCCCGTAGTTCTCGGGTTCGCGGGTGGCCATGACCAGGCGCACGACGTAGTCGGCGATGAGCTGGTGGACGTGGACCCGTTCGGCGTCGAGTTGGAGTTCCTGGAGGGTGACCGGGTCGAGTACCTGGTGGGGTTCAGGCGGGCGCGAGCCCATCCGCCGCAGGATCTCCATCTCCTCGTGCGCGCCGGGGTGTTCGACCACGACCTTCATCAGGAACCGGTCGCGTTGGGCTTCGGGCAGCGGGTAGACGCCCTCGGATTCCACCGGGTTCTGGGTGGCGATGACGATGAAAGGGTCGGGCAGGGGGTGGGTGGTGCCGCCCAGCGAGACCTGCTTTTCGGCCATGACCTCCAGCAGCGAGGACTGCACCTTGGCAGGCGCCCGGTTGATTTCGTCGGCCAGCACGAAGTTGGCGAAGACCGGTCCGAGTTCGACGTCGAACTGCTCGGTGGAGGGGTGGTAGATGCGGGTGCCCACGATGTCGGAGGGGACCAGGTCGGGGGTGAACTGCACCCGCGCGAACGAGCCGCCGGTGACTTTGGCCAAGGTGGAGACGGCCAGTGTCTTGGCGATGCCGGGCACGCCCTCAAGCAGGCAGTGGCCGCGGGCGATGAGCGCGACCATGCTGCGTTCGATCATCTGGTCCTGGCCGACGATGACGGTGGAGACCTCTTGCAGGGCGGCGCGCAGCAGGCGGGTGGGTCCGCCGGTGGATTCGCCGCCGCGGGCGCGCGGCCCGGCCTCCGGATCCTGGACGCCCGGAAGGTCGGATTCGGCCATGTTGCCAGCCTTTCCAGGGGCGGTGGAGGCGCCGCTGCTCCGCCGCCGGGTACGTTGATGGTCACGCATCGGCGATGCTACCCGCTCGGGCCGTGAGGAACCGGTCGTTCCGGGCATCGGCGGCGATGCGACCACGGCCGCACTGAGGGCGAGAGGAGGCCCCCGGGGTGCCCCTGCACGACGCGGACCCGCGCCAGCTCGGACCGTTCCGGCTCAGCGACCGGGCCGGTTCCGGTGCCGAAGGCGTTGTCTATCTCGCCCGCGACTCCCGCGGGCGGCAGGTCAGCGTGGCCATGCTCAGCGAGGGCGCCTCCGCCGACCCCGCTGCACGCGACCGCTTCACCGCCGCGGTGCGCAGCGGCACGGGAGTGGCGGATCCGCCGAAGGTCCTGGCCTTCAGCCTGTCCGGCCGCACCGCGTCGTGGGTGGCCGTGCGCGGTGGCGGTGCCCGGGGGGCCGAGGCCTACCTGGAGCCGGTGGCCATTGCGGGCGCGGGCTCGGGCAGTGCCGCCGGTGCGCCCTCGTACGCGCCCCACTGGACCGGGCGCGGTGCTACCGCGCCTGCGTCGGCGTCGTGGGCGCCGGCGGCCTGGCCGTGGGCGCCTGCCGGTGTCCGGCGCCGCGCGGGCGCCAAGGCGGGCACCAGTTGGCCGGTGGTGATCACGCTGCTGGTGGCGCTGCTGCTGTTCGCCGTGCTGGTGGTGATGATCTTCCTGCTGCTGCAGAGCTACTCGGTGCAGGCCGGCCGCCCTCCCGCCCAGCAGCCCCAGTATTCGCCGGGTGGGAGCCCGCCGCCGAACTCGTCGCCGAGCCCGGACGAGACCGGCGAGCCGACCCCGGGCCAGGAGGGCACCTCCCGGCCCACCGCGCAACCCACATCCCAGCCCACGTCCGGGCCCACGCCCAGCGGGGGCGTGCCAACGGTGGACCTGGACGAAGAGGACTACCCGCCCGGCGTCCCGCTGGATCCCGAGGACCAGGCCTGAACCCGGCGGCCGCAGATCGGCATTCAACGTAACAACCATTAGAAATCTACATCGTAAAGGTGCTCGTTTCAGGCCGCTTCCCCGTTCACCGCGATTGCCGCGGCCGCCAACGCGGTAGGACACCCCTCGCAACCGAACCATCGATCACCACACGCCCAAGGAGTGCACCCATGGCGCTACTCAGCGACGAGCAGATCGCCGACGGCCTGCAGCGGCTCGACGGCTGGGAGCGGGCCGGCGAGGACAACGCGATCCGGCGCACAGTGAAGATGCCGGACTTCCTGAGCGGCATCCACGTGGTCAACTCGGTCGCCCACGCAGCGGAGGAGGCCGGGCACCACCCCGACATCGACATCCGCTACAACCGGATCACCTTCCACCAGACCACCCATGCCTCCGGCGGGATCACCGAGGCCGATATGCAGCTGGCCGCGCGCATCGACGAGCTGGTGGCCGCCGCGCTGGCCGAGCACTGAGCGCAGGCCGCTCGGCAGGTGCGCGTGCCGGGCGGGCCTTACCGCCGCGGCGGGCCCAGGCGCGAACGCCGGATCTTGCCCGAGGGGCTCTTGGGCAGCTGGTCGGCGAAGGTGATGCGGCGCGGGTAGGCGTGCGTGGCGAAGCGGGTGCGCACGATGTCGCGCAGGTCTTCGGCGAGGCTGTCGTCGGCCGGCGTGTCCTCGCGCAGCACCACTGTGGCGGCCACAAGTTGCCCGTGCAGGTCGTCGGGGATTCCGTAGACCGCGGCCTCCTGCACCGCGGGGTGCTCCAGCAGCGCCGTTTCGACGTCGAACGGGCCGATCCGGTAGCCGGAGCTGAGGATGGCGTCGTCGTCGCGGTAGGAGAAGTACAGGTTGCCCTCGCGGTCGCGGGTGCCGGTGTCGCCGGTGAGGTACCAGCGGCCGTCGGGGGTGAAGCGCGCCGCTGTGGCGGTGGGCGCGTTGACGTAGCCGGTGAACCACATCAGGGGGCTGGCCTTGGTGTCGACCGCGATACGGCCGAACGCGCCGGGCGGTGCCTCTTCGTCGGCGACGGGTTCGAGCACGGTGGTGCTCCAACCGGGCAGTGCGGCGCCCAGCGAGTCGGTGCGGGGTTCGGCCGCCAGGTCGGGGTGGCCGGGGTGGCCCGCGCACATCCCCAGCTCGGTCTGGCCGTAGTGGTCGCGCACGGGGATGCCGAACACGTCGCGTGCCCACGCCAGCACGTCGGGGCCCAGCGGTTCGCCCGAGCTGGAGAGGCTGCGCACCGCGATCTCGGCGGGCAGGGTTTTCAGGATCGCGCGCAGGGACCGGTAGACGGTCGGCGAGGCCGCGAGGTTGGTGACCTGGTGGCTGGCGAGCACGTCCAGGACGAGTTCGGGGTCGAAGCCGGCGCGCAGGTGCAGGGTGCGGTGCCCGGCCAGCAGCGGTGAGATCAGGCCGTGGTAGAGGCCGTAGGCGCCGCCGGGGTCGGCGGTGTTCCAGTAGACGTCGTCGTCGGTGACGTCCAGGCCGTAGTGGTGGTAGGCGTGGAAGGCCGCCAGGGCGCGTACGGGCACGGGGATGCCCTTGGCCGGGCCGGCGCTGCCGGCGGTGTGCATGAGGGCGAAGGTGGCGCTGCCGCCGACCGCGGTTTCGGGGGCGGGTGCGCCGGCGCCGAGCCGGGTGAGGCTGTCGAGGGTGTGGTCGCCGGTGCGCAGTGGCGCGGTGGCGGTGGTGGCGATGTGCCGGTCGGCTTGTGCGGGCAGGTCGGGGCCGGGGTCGAGCTTGGGGCGCTGGTCGGCGTCGCAGATGAACAGCCGGGTGGCGGGGTGGGTGAGGCGGTGGGCGATCGCCGAGGGGGCGAATGCGGTCAGCAGGGGGACGTGGACGGCACCGAGGCGCCAGGTGGCCAGTGCGCTGACGGCGAGGTCGATGCCTTTGCCGAGCATGGTGGCGACGTGGTCGCCCTGTTGGATGCCGATGGCGGCCATGCCGGCGGCCAGGGCGCTGGAGCGGTCGGCGAGTTCGCCGTAGGTGAGGTCGCGGGTGGTGAGGTCGGGGCCGATCTCGGTGAGGGCGACGCGGTCGCGCGGGTGGCGGTCGCAGAGGAGTTCGGCCACTGATGCGGTGGGGGAGTCGTAGGTGGCGAGCCAGTCGCGTACCTGCTGCGCCGGGTCGGGCATCGGTGGTCGTCCCCTTGTCCGGTGGTGGGTGGTGTTCGGTGGTTCTCGTATCAGAGTATGTCCCCTGCTGTGACGTGACTCCCACTTGCGGGCCGGGTGGGTGCGGCGGGGGTGTGGTGCGGGCCGGGTGGGGGCGGCAGGATGGGGCCATGCAGGCTCATGAGGCGGTTCGGCGGCTGGGGTTGGGTGCGGAGGCGGGGGCGTGGTTCGCTGAGGCGGCCGGGGTGGCGCTGCCGGCGGGTGGGATGGAGTTGCCGCCGGTATCGGGTGCGCGCCGGGCGATGGCGCCGCTGGGGTTGGCGGTTGAGGACGAGGATGCGCTGGTGGCGTTGTGGCCGGATGGTTCGTGGCCTGCGGAGCTGGTGTGGTTGGTGGAGCGGATGTATGCGCGGTTGGCGGCCGATCTTGCCGGGGGGCTGCGGGGGTGGCGCGATTGGCCGGTGCTGGTGCACGAGGAGGATCCGCGGGTGCGGTGTTCGGTGCTGGTGGCGTTGGCCGCAGCGGTGCCGCTGGTGTGCGCCGAGCATGCCCGGTGGGGGGTTCCGGGTGCGGTGACCGCGGCGACGTTGGCCGATGTGGGGCGCCATGTCGCCCAGACCCGGGCCATGTTCGGGCGGTTGGGGTTGGAGACGGCGACGTGGGCGGCGTTGCATTTCCGCGCGGGCCTGTACGAGCTGGGGCGGTTGCAGTATGAGCCCGATCGGGTCGGTGCCGGGGGTGCGGTGAGTTGGTACGGGCGCGAGGAGGCCGCAGCGCTGGGGCCGGAGCTGGCTTGGGGTGCGCCGGTGCTGCGGTTGCACATTCCCGCTGCGGGGCCGTTGGATGCGGCGGCGGTGTCGGCGTCGTTGGCGCGTGCGCGGGGTTTCTTCGGCGGCTGTTTCGGGGTGGATTATCCGGTGGCGGCGTGTTCGTCGTGGCTGCTGGATCCGCAGTTGGCGGAGTACCTGCCGGAGTCGTCCAACATCCTCGGTTTTCAGCGGCGGTTCGAGCTGGTGGGGGAAGAGGGCGGTGGCGGGGTGTTGGGTGATGCCGACGTGTTCCGGTTCGTGTGCGGGTTGCCGGCGGTCGATACCGGTCGGGCGCCGCGGGGCACGCGGTTGGAGCGCGCGGTTGTGGACCATGTGCGGGCGGGTCGGCACTGGCGGGTGCGCACCGGGTGGCTGCGGTTGGCGTGATCCGGGCGGTTGCCCTTTTCCCGCGGGTCGGCGGGTCGGCGGGCTGGTGGGCCGGGGCGGTGGCGCGGTCAGCGGGGGGCGGGCGGGCCGTCGTCGTCGGGTTCGGAGCCGGTGCTCCAGCCGGTGCTGCTGACGCGGCCGGCGCCGGTGCATTCGCGGCAGCGCCGCGGTACGACCATTTCGCCGGTGAGGTCGCTGCCGGAGTAGCCGATGACCGAGACGCGCAACCCGCTGCCCTGGCACGCCTGGCACACGATCATGAGGTCCATCCCCGCAGGATAGACGCCGCGGGCGGGTGGCAGGGTCAGGGCGTGTTCGGTGGGTCGCTGCCCTACTGCGCGGCCGTATCGGGTAGGGATTCCCACTCTCGCGGCGTTCTCCGGCGTTCTCTGGGCCCCTGGCGGGCACAATGGCGAAGCCGCCCGTTAGGGACGGTCGAAAGGGGACCCACCTGGGCCCCCGCTGGGCCCCGCTGTGCAATTCTGCGGAGCTTGCGGAGCCCGCACAGTAGGGGAGGCGATTCTGCGGAGCTTGCGGAGCCCGCACAGTGAGGGATACTCCCTCCTCGGCCGTGCGAGAGCGGCACTAGTCGAGCAGGTCGAGGCCGCCGAGCAGGGCGGTGAGGCGGTCCTGGTCGTGTTCGATCACCGGGGCGTATTCGGTGATGGCGATGCCGACGATGGTGTGGTGGGCGGCGATTGCGGCGAGGGTGCGGGTGAGGGTGGTGGTGGCGGGGCCGCCGGGGGTGGGTAGCGACACTGCGGGGATTTCCAGGGGGTCGCAGACGTCGATGTCGAGGTGTACGTAGGCGGGGGAGCGTGCGGGCCGGCCGGCGGTGGGGCGTTCGGGGTCGGCGGCCAGGGCGGCCGGGGGCAGGGCGGTGATGGTGTTGGCGGCGATGTAGGCCTGTTCGGGCGGGTCGAGGTCGCGGACGCCGGCGAGTACCACTTGCTGCGGCGACAGGGCGGTGCGGGCGGGGCCGGTGAGGTCGGGGTGGCCTTCGCCGAGCAGGGTGCGCAGGGCCATGCCGTGGGCGAGGCCGCTGGGGGATTCGGTGGGGGTGTTGAGGTCGCCGTGGGCGTCGATCCAGTAGACGGTCATGGCGGGGTGGCGGGCGGCGAGGTGTTGTGCGGCGGCGAGGTCGCTGGTGCAGTCGCCGCCGAGGGTGAGGATGCGGGCGGGGTCGCGGCGGGTGAGGCGTTCGCGCATGCGCCGGGTGGTTTCGGCGAGGGTGTCGAGGTTGCGGATGCGGTCGCGGGTGCGGCGGGTGTCCTCGGAGACGGCGGTGTGCAGCCGTCCGGCGTGGGTGGGGACGATCCGGGCCAGTGCTCCGGCTCCCGCGGCGACGCGTACGTCGTCGCCGCCCTGCCAGAGCGGGACCACCAGATCGACATCTCGTTGCCACACCATGGGATCACCTTAGGGCCGGGCGGCGGCGGGCGCAGCGGGAACCGGGCAATGGAGGGGTCCGGCAGCGGCCAGGGCCGCCGGTAAACCGCAGGGCGGTTCGGGGGTTCCGGGTGCGCGGGGGAGGTGTCCGGGGTCAGTCGGCGGGTTTGCGTGCGGTGATGCGCAGGCGGCGGTAGTCGGCCCACCAGCTGCCGCTGTGGTGCAGTACCGGGCGCAGTCGTTCGCAGAGTTGGGCGGCGAAGCCGTCGGGGTCGGGGGAGCCGTCGAGCAGGTGGGTGCCGAACATCTGCAGCCAGGTGGTGAGGCCGTCTTCGCCGTCGAGGCGGGTGGGGCGGTCGAACAGCCAGGCGCCGGTGACGTGCAGGCCGGCGTTGGTGAGCACGGTGGAGTAGTCGTCGATGCCGGGGAAGTACCAGGTTTCGGCGGCTTGCGGCAGGCCGAGTTCGTTGCGCAGGGTGCGGGAGGCGCTGCGGATGGTGGCGACGTTGCCGGCGCCGCCCAGTTCGGCGACGAGTCGGCCGCCGGGGCGCAGGGCGTCGGCCATGGCGGTTGCGGCGGCGGGGGCGTCGGGGATCCAGTGCAGGACGGCGTTGCTGAGGATGGCGTCGAATCCGGGTTCGAGGCCGGGGTTGCGCAGGTCGGCGACGCGCAGGTCGAGGTGGGGGTGGCGTTGGCGTGCGCGGTCGATCATCTGCCGGCTGGAGTCGATGCCGACGGGTTGGGCTCCGGTTTGGGCGAGGGCGGCGGTGAGTTGGCCGGTGCCGCATCCGGCGTCGAGGATGCGTTCGCCGGGGCGGGGGGCGAGTTCGTCGAGGAGGTCGTTGCCGTAGTTGGTGACGAATGCGTGGCGGTCGTCGTAGAGGTGGGGGTCCCAGTGGGTTGCTGCCATGGTCGCAACCTAGCAATGTGTCTCAGTCTTCGATATCCGTTTCTTGTGATGTGAGACATATGTCGTTGGGCGGGCCGGTGTCCGATGGGCGGTGCCAGTGCGGCGGGCGGGTGCTGGGGCAGCGTCCCACGTCCGGGTGGCGGTGTCGCGGCGGCCCGGCGCCGATGCCGGTGTGTGTGCGGCTGTTGCGGGGTTCGGCGTTTCTCCGTTCTCCCGTGTCCTGTTCTTCGCGCCGCCGTTGCCCACTGGTGCTTTGGTTGCCTTCCCCTGTGCGGGCTGCGGCGGGCGTGCGTTGGCGGGGTGCTGTTGGTGGCCGCTGTGCAGGCCGGTTTCCGGCCGTCCGGTGCGATCGGGGTGCGCCGGACGGGGCGGCCGGTGCATGTGGGCTGAGAGTGTGCCTATAATTTTCTGAGAAAACTCCCAGAAAAGTGCGCTGGACGCCTTGTATGTAACGAAAAGGTTACGGCACCATGGGGGTTCTTTCGCCCGCCGCCCACCGGCCCCGTGCCGCCCGTCCCCAGTCCAGTACTCCCGTCACGAAATGCATTCCGTGGCCCTGCGAACACACCCCGCGCCCGATACTTCTCCCGTTGCGACCAGTGCCCGCTCCGCACGCCGGTTCCTGCCCGAGGTGCAGGGGCTGCGTGCCGTCGCGGTCGCGCTCGTGCTCGTCTACCACGTCGACCACGACCTGCTGCCCGGCGGCTACGTCGGCGTCGACGTCTTCTTCGTGATTTCGGGTTTTCTGATCACGTCGCTGCTGCTGCGCGAGGCGCGCGATACGGGGCGGGTGTCGCTGGGGCGGTT